>JAHBAA010000149.1 GCA_018385425.1 Acetatifactor sp. | reverse complement strand
TCATAATATGTCTTGTGTGGAGGCAAAATGATTACTACAAATATTTGTGAACCCTCAAGGGCAAAGCAGGTAATAGTGAGCAAGGGGCCATTCTCTGTGATAGAATATGAGAAGGATCTGTCGATTGATCCGAAGGATGCTCAGCTATCATACTTTGCTTCGAAAATGGATGTGCGAAAGAGGCAATTGGTGGTCGACATCACCTACGAAAACGGAGTCATCACGCAGCGCGGAATGATGCAGATGATGATGGGAGACATCTCGGCAGATACCGGATTGACCGGCATGAGAGACTTAGTCAGAAAACTGGCGGGGAGTGTTGTCACCAACGAAACTGCTGTTAAGCCGCATTTCACGGGCTCCGGTAAGGTGGTTCTGGAACCCACCTATCATCACATTCTCCTGGAGGATCTGAAGGAGTGGGAATCCGGAATTGTCATAGAGGACGGTATGTTTCTGGCCTGTGAGGACAGCATTACGCTGAAGGTGGAGGCCAGAAAGAATCTCTCCTCTCTGGTGCTGGGAAATGAAGGGATATTCAACACGGTTTTGTACGGGGACGGCGTTGCGGCGCTGGAGAGTCCGGTACCCATCGACGAGCTGGTGGAAGTCAGGCTGGAGGATGACGTGCTGAAGATTGACGGCAATATGGCAATTGCCTGGTCGCCGGATCTGGAATTTACGGTGGAGAAAGCTACCAGCACTTTGATTGGCTCTGCAGTGTCCGGCGAAGGGTTTGTGAATGTGTACACCGGTACCGGCAAGGTATTGATAGCACCGGTGCGGAAGAATCGAGGAATCAGTCATCCAAAGGAAGGATGAGGAAAGAGAGGACAGAGGGTATGGAAGCGATTGCAAGTATTATCGGAAGAGGTACCTACGTATTCATTGGCGTGGTTTCAGTTTTGACAGCGTTGGGTTTTGCATACGTTTTCAGGGAAATCAGAGCACTTGATAACGAGATGAAAAGCGGGCGCAAAGTCAAAAAGGACTATACCCCCGGCGGTATCAAGAAGATCATTGATCCGGAGACCTGGGGAGAGGTATTGGAGTATCTGGAGCGTTTCAATAAAATAGAAATTCGCTATGCGTCTATTGAGCAGCTTATTCCCGTGTTCCCTCTGCTCGGTATCCTGGGTACAGTTGCAGGCTTGATCGGGCAGTTAGGCGATGTAGAGCAGATGCGAGCTGCAATGGCCACTTCCATGTGGACAACCTTTTGGGGGCTCATGGCAGCTATTGCATTTAAGTGTATTGACGCTTTTGTGGTGAGTCCCACCGTAAACAAGATGCAGCTGTATTTTGAGACCTATGAGCAGAGCTACAACATGCTTCGCGACAAGCATTTTTCTGAAAACGAGATGGGTTCTCGGTAGGAGGGGTGTCTATGAGACTGAGAAAGAAGCGGTCGGTGGGACAGTTTGTGATCGACCTTACTCCTCTGTTGGATGTTATCTTTATCATGCTGATCGTAGTGTTGACGGTACAGACTCAGCATGGTGACGATGCGGCGGAGAAGCTGGAGGAGGCGCAGAGAATCGAAGCAGATGCAAAAGACCAATTGTCGGCTCTGGACTCTCAGGCGATCACCATTCAGGAGCAGCTGGAGACCTATCACAATCTGAACGAGTACATCAACGTGATCACCATCTGCGCGGATTATCAACCGTCCAACAGAAAGTACAGAACGGTATATTTGGTCATCAATGATCAGGAGAGGAAGCTTTCCTTGAATCCCAGCAACGGGGATACGGTCTGGGCGGAATGTAAGGCTGCGATTGAGCAGTGTCTGAGTGAGAATCCGGATGTTCCCATGATCTACTCCGTTTTGAGTTCGAAGATGCTTTATCGGGATGAACAGAAGATCAAGAGTCTGTTTGATGAGTTGAGTTCTTCTTATGACAACATCTATTTGAAGCAAGTTACGGAGAAAGCGGATGAGTAAGATATTGATTGGAATATTTCTCGTCGTGGTCATTCTTGTGATCATTGGTATGGTCAAGCCGTTGCTTCCGATGTTTCACAGGGGAGTGGGCAGGATGCCGAAGTGGGTTTACTTTCTGCTCCTTCTGGTGCTGATCATCTCTGTCCCTTTTATGATCGCATATCTGATGAAAAAGTCGCCGGCAGGGAATCCGGGGCTGGACGGGGACGGAAATTTAGAGGAGCAGCTGGCTTCGGCAGCACTTCCTTCTGCAGAGGGAGAGGTCAGTATGCCGAAGGATTGTGTCATACTAAGCAGCGATGAGATCTGGGTGGACAACAGGAAGATCGACATGGAGGCGCTGGAGGAATATATTGATAAGCATGTGGAGGAGAATCTTCCCATTCGGATACTGGATGATTATTCTTCTGCGGTATTCTGGCACCGGGTGATCGATCTGTGTACGAAAAAAGGAGTAAACTTTACAACGGAAGATGGAACAGAGAGTAAGAATTAAGAAATATCTGATATTTATTTTGGCACTTAGTCTCTTATTGCTTGCCGGATTTTCCTTTTATAAGCCTGTGCTGATCAATGCAAGTGAACCATTTATTGATTTGAGCGGATCGGTAGGGACGTCAATCGGTAATGCGAAAGAAGCGTTTCAGCTGGAGAATCAATCCGGCACATCAGAATCGGGGAACTCCGGGGAGGACAAGCCTTCCGTTCCTTCCGGGGAGGAGAAGACGCAGATAGAGATCATTGTCTGCGACGAGACCTTTCTCGTGGATGGAGTAGAGTGTCCGTATTTCTCCAGAGTCAACGAGTACATTTGCAGAGAAGAGAACAAGAACTGCAAATTTATTCTGGTGGATGACTATGCGGAAGCAGAGGCCTACAAGAAGGTTTTGCGTTCCCTGCGGGAAGCAGATCGGCTCTTCACCGAGAGCTGTGTGGATTAGGTGGTGAAGCAATGGGAAAGAAACGAATAGCACTTTTCGGAACAATACTGCTGGGATTTGCCTTGTCGGCGGCAGTGTACGCGGTAGGGGTCAATGCCAGGCTGAAAGCCGGGATCGAGTCGAATATTCTGTATTATTCGGAAACGATTGCCACATTGTCCAGCATGAATCGGTTGAATCTGAATGGTTTCAAAACGGAATATGACGATCGGTTTGTGGCGGTCATCGGAGAGGTTCGTGAAGACTCTGTGAGCTCCAAGGGAAAAGAGCTGAAGCTGTATGCTCCACAGCAGGATGTTGCAGTAACGATCGACAGCTCCTTAGAGGAACTGATGACCACCGTCAAATCACTGCAAGTGGGGGACATCATCACGGTGTATGGAAGAGTGGAGCTGAAGGGCATCCGGAATGACTCCTTTCAGATCGAGGCACAGTCCATCACCAAGGGTGAGGCAGATCTGCAGAAGCATCTCTATTTTGACCGCAATGGAACAGTCTATCAGGGAAAACAGATCTCTGACCTGACTGCGGATGGACGGATCCGGTATTCCATTCCGGAGTCCTGGGATAGTCAGTATGTGGTGGCACCGCTGACGAATAATGGTGTGAAGGGGTATCAGTATTTCCTCAATGCAGTGTCTCCTCAGCAGGTGGAGTATCCGGAGATCTTCTACATCTTCTATTTCGACTATGGAAGGTATCTGAAGGATCCGCCGAAGAATCCCTCGGACAGTACCATTATGAATATCGAGGAAGCGATCATCAAGGACAATATCTGTAAGGATCAGGTTGACAAGGTCAAGCTGACCGAGGTGAAGGACACCAACGGGAATGTCTACCATTATTGCAATACGACCTACCCGAAGCAGGGGAAGGTGCAGTATCGTCTGGAGTTTGTGTTCATTCCGGATGAAAAGGGAATCGTCTGTATGCTTTACCTGTATTATCCGAAGGAGGAAGCGATCCGCCACGTGGATGAGGTGGTCTACGTGATCGAGTCCTTCATGGAATAAGTGCCGCCCCCCTATCGTCATTTTTCCGTAAAAAATATAAAATCCTGTTGACAATACTGTGATACGTCAATATAATGAAGTAAAACTGGTCTATGAAATACTGTGATGGAGACAGTACTTTTACATCAAAAGGCACAGAGAGCCGCGGCAGCTGAGAAGCGGTGCGAGTAGAGTAAAAGGAAGATCCCTCCTGAGTAGCGGCACGAAAGCGGTTTTGTGAGTAGATGCCGACGGGTTCCTCCCGTGACAGAGGACGCATATGATGGTATGTCGTAAATGGATAATGAGGGAATTCTATCAGGTCTCTGCCCGTTTACGCGGGCGGAGACCTTTTAAGTTTAGGAGGAGAAAAGATGAGACACTTAACCGAAATCAGATGGCACGGCCGGGGCGGTCAGGGCGCGAAAACTGCTGCACTGCTTCTCGCCGATGTTGCTTTCCAGGCCGGAAAGCATGTGCAGGGCTTCCCGGAGTACGGCCCTGAGAGAATGGGAGCGCCTATTACGGCCTATGACCGAATCAGTGACAGCGAGATCAGGGTGCATTCCAATATCTATGAACCCGATTTCGTGGCGGTGGTGGATGACACGCTGCTGCACTCTGTCAACGTGACGGCAGGTCTGAAGAAGGACGGAGCGATCCTGATCAATACCCAGAAGAGTGCAGTGGAGATTCTGCCTTTGCTGAACGGTTACGAGGGGAAGGTTTACCTGATCAATGCCTATGAGGTGAGTATGGCTGCGCTTGGAAAATATTTTCCCAATACCCCCATGCTGGCTGCGATGGTGAAGATCTCCGAGGTGATGGAGATCTATGAGTTCCTGCGGGAGATGGAGACTTCCCTGCAGCATAAGTTTGCCAGAAAGCCGGAGGTGCTGGACGGCAATCTGAAGGCCTTGAAGCTGGCGCTGGAGCAGGTTGTCTGCGTGAAGTGATGAGATTTGACCCGGGGATGAGGATCCCTTTAATGACGGTATGCTCCGGACAAAGGAGCGAAAGGATAGGTGAGAACTATGTTGAAAGCATCTGAAATCAATGAGAAAACACCCTGGCAGGATCTGACGGAAGGTCTGCAGATCTATGAGCCTGCCACTTCCAGACAGTTTGAGACCGGTGAGTGGAGAACTCAGACACCGGTGATGAACTGGGAGAAATGTAAGCAATGTCTGCTCTGCGTTCCCTATTGCCCCGACAGCTGTATCGCGGTAAAAAACAACGCAAGAGGCGAGTTTGACTATGAACACTGTAAGGGCTGCGGCATCTGTGCCAAGGCATGTCCCTTCGGTGCGATTTCGATGAAGGAGGGCAAATAAATGGCTATCAAGACACGTATGTCCGGCAACGAAGCGGTTGCCCACGCAATCAAGCAGATCAATCCCGATGTGATGCCGGCTTTCCCCATTACCCCTTCCACCGAGATCCCTCAGTTTGTGGCATCTATGATCGCAAACGGGGAGATCGACACGGAGTTTATTCCCGTGGAGAGTGAGCACAGCGCCATGAGTGCTACTATGGGCGCTTCCGCGGCAGGAGCCAGAGCGATCACCGCTACCTCCTCCTGTGGTCTGGCGCTGATGTGGGAGGTGCTGTATGTGGCAGCCTCCAGCAGACTGCCCATCGTGATGGCGCTGGTGAACAGAGGTCTGACCGGTCCTCTGAATATCAATGCAGAGCATTCCGACAGTATGGGTGCCAGAGATTCCGGGTGGATCCAGATCTATGCCGAGAACAACCAGGAGGTCTATGACAACTTCCTGCAGGCACACCGGATTGCGGAGCATAAGGATGTGCACCTTCCCGTGATGATCTGTCAGGACGGATTTATCACCAGTCATGCGGTAGAGAACATCACGCTGTGGGAGGACGAGCCTATCAAGAAGTTCGTCGGCGAGTATGAGCCGGAGCACTATCTGTTGAAGGAGGACGAGTCCATGGCAGTCGGACCTTATGCGGTATCCAACTACTGTATGGAGGCGAAGAAGGCGCAGGCAGAGGCCATGGTTCGCGCGAAGCAGGTGATCCTGGATGTGGCAAAGGAATTTGAGGAGGTAACCGGACAGAAGTACGGTTTCTTCGAGGAATACAAGCTGGAGGACGCAGAGTATGCAGTGGTTGCCATCGGTTCCGTCTGCGGTACTGCCAAGGATGCGGTGGACAAGCTGCGTGCAGAGGGCGTTAAGGCCGGTCTTCTGAAGGTAAGAGTTTTCCGTCCCTTCCCCGGCGAGGAGATGGCGAAGGCACTGAAGCACTGTAAGGCGATTGCAATCATGGATCGTTCCGAGAGCTACAGCGGCAACGGCGGCCCCTTGGGCGCAGAGCTGACCAGTGCTCTGTACCATGAAAAGGTGACCGCTGAGGTGGTCAATGTGATGTACGGCTTATCCGGACGTGATGTGAGAGTGAACGATATGGAAGAGGTGTTTGGCTGGCTGGCAGAGATGGCAGAGGGCAAGCGAACCTTTAGCCAGTACCCGTATCTGGGACTGAGAGAAGCGTAAAGGGAGGAGGAACGAATCATGGAACAGCAGAAATTTAACTTTAGAGAGATTCAGGAGAGACCGGATCGTTTGGCTCCCGGACATAGAATGTGTGCCGGCTGCGGCGGTACCATCGCAGTTCGTAACGTGCTGAAGGCGTTACACCCCGGCGATAAGGCTGTCATCGGCAATGCCACCGGCTGTCTGGAGGTTTCTACCTATATGTATCCCTATACCGCCTATGAGGACAGCTATATCCACAGTGCTTTTGAGAATGCAGGCGCAACGCTTTCCGGCGTGGAGACCGCATTTCATGTGTTAAAGAAGAAGGGAAAGATCTCTTCCGACTATAAGTTTATCACCTTCGGCGGTGACGGCGGTACCTACGACATCGGTCTGCAGTCTCTGTCCGGCGCCATGGAGCGGGGACATGACATGGTATATGTGTGTTATGACAACGGCGCTTACATGAACACCGGTGTGCAGCGTTCTTCCGCAACTCCTATGTATGCGGACACCACCACCACCCCCAGCGGCAGGGCATCCGATGGTAAGCCCCAGATGCGTAAGGATCTGGCAGTGATCATGGCGGCACACAATATCCCTTATGTGGCACAGACTACCTTCATCGGCAATATGAAGGATCTGTATGTGAAGAGTGAGAGAGCGATCTATACACCCGGTCCTGCCTTCCTAAATATCTGTGCTCCCTGTCCCAGAGGCTGGAAGTATGACACCGCAGATATCATGGAGATCTGCCGCCTTGCGGTAGAGACCTGCTATTGGCCGCTGTTTGAGGTGGTAGAGGGCAAGTGGATCTTGAATTACAAGCCCAAGAAGAAGCTGCCTCTGGAGGATTTCCTGGTGAAGCAGGGAAGATTCAAGCATCTGTTCCAGAAGGGCAACGAGCACTTGTTGGAGGCCTTCCAGAAGGAGACCGACAAGCGTTGGGAAGAACTGCTTCAGAAGTGTGAGGCATAAGAAAGGAGTATCAAATGAAAGAGATCAAGGGAAGCAATGTGAAACTGTTTGAAGGGGAACTTCTTCGCAGAGAAGAACGGAACCGGGAATACCTGATGAAATTGAAGAACGTACATCTGCTGCGGAATTTCCAGCTGGAGGCAGGAAGATATACCGGCAGAGGCTCCGATGGCACCGCTATGAACGGCTGGGAGGATCCCAGCTGTCAGCTCCGCGGTCATTTCCTGGGACATTGGCTGTCTGCGGCAGCCCTTCGATACCAGGAGACCGGGGATCGGGAGATTCGGGCAAAGGCAGAAGTGATTATCGATGAACTGGCGCTGTGCCAGAAAGACAACGGCGGCCGGTGGGCCTGCTCCATCCCGGAGAAGTATCTGAACTGGCTGGGTGTGGGCAAGATGGTTTGGGCTCCTCAGTATACGGTTCACAAGCTGTTTATGGGATTGGTGGACTGCTATCGGATCCTGCAGTATCCCACAGCACTTGAGATCGCCGACAAATTGGCAGATTGGTTCTATGACTGGAGCGGTCAATACACCAGAGAAGAGTTTGACAATATATTGGACTGTGAGACCGGCGGTATGCTGGAGGTCTGGGCGGATCTTTTGGAGATCACGGGGGATGAGAAATATCGCACCCTGCTTTCCAGATACTATCGGGGCAGACTGTTCGATCCCCTGCTGGAGGGCAAGGATGTGCTCACCAATATGCATGCCAACACCACGATCCCTGAGGTGCTGGGCTGTGCCAGAGCCTACGAGGTTACCGGCGAGGAGAAATGGCTGCGCATCGTGGAGAGCTATTGGAAGTGCGCGGTTACAGACAGAGGCTATTATGTCACCGGAGGTCAGACCCAGGGTGAGATCTGGACGCCCAGATTCAAGCTGAAGGCGCGTCTGGGAGACAAGAACCAGGAGCACTGTACCGTATACAACATGATTCGACTTGCGGAGTTTCTGTTCCGTCAGACCGCAGACCCGGCTTATATGCACTATATTGAACTGAATCAGCAAAACGGTATTATGGCCCAGACCTATTGGCAGGGAATTCCTGCAGACGGAAAGCCCGGCAGCGGTCTGCTCACCTATTTCCTTCCCATGAAGGCTGCGTCCAGAAAGGATTGGGCAGGGGAGATGGACAGCTTCTTCTGCTGTCATGGAACCATGGTGCAGGCCAACGCTGCATGGAATCAGAGATTGTTCTATCAGGATGCGGATCAGTTGTTTGTGACCCAGTATGTAAATTCGGAGCTGAGGACCCAGGTGGGAGACATCGAGGTGAAGATCGGTGTGCGCCAGGATTATATGAACGGCAGTCTGATGACCTCTTCCGAGAATAACGCCAGACAGACCATCGGTGATGTTGCCAGTGTGTTTGCCAACAAGCCGGATTTTCGGAAGTATGTGCTGACAGTAAGCTGTGACCGGGAGACGGAGTTTACGCTGAATCTTCGAATTCCCTTCTGGATCAGAAAGGCTGCAAAGGTATTTGTGAACGGGGAATTGTCCGTGGAGACGGCAGAGACGAATCGATTCGTATCGCTGAAGCGTACCTGGAAGCGGGGCGATCAGGTGATGCTGATCTTCCCCATCGGTCTGGAGTTTGTGACATTGCCGGATGACGATTCCATGGGTGCCTTCCGGTACGGACCGGATGTGCTGGCGGGAATCACGAGAGAGGAGAGACTGCTCTTCTTGGAGAGTGACGATCCAACCACAGAGCTTTCTGTGGACACCGAGAGACAGTGGGGTGACTTCCGTACCTTCTACCGCACTGAGAACCAGGATCCCGGTATCAATTTTGTGAAGCTGAACGAAGTGGGGTATGAGCCTTATCAGATCTATTTCAAGGTGAAAAGAAAATAAAAGTCTTCGGTTGGAACATAGTAAAAGCTCCCGGTCTGTCTGGACCGGGGGCTTTCAGGTTATCTGTGATCTTCGGAATAGTACTTGCGGTATTCGCTGGGAGAACAGCCTCTGCACTGACGGAACACCCGGTTAAAGGTGGAGATGCTCTTAAAGCCTGCCTGATAGGAGATCTCCGTCACATTGAGGGAGGAATCGTTGAGCAGCGTCTGAGCCTGCTTGACCCGCTGCAGATTCAGATAATCCACGAAGCTGTAATGGGTGGTCTGTTTGAAGAGTCGGGAAAAGTAGCAGGGGCTGAAGCCGATGTACCCTGCCACTGTGTCCAGAGAAATATCCCCTGAAGTGCAGTTCTCCTGAATGTATCTGCATGCCAGATCGATCTTTTCCAGCGCCCGGTCTGCCATGGGACTGACCTTTGTTTCCACATAGCGGCTCAACTCCATAAACATTTCATACAGACAGATCACCATCTCCACAGTGGGGAAAGGGGTGTCCGAGGAATGGATCTGTTTCATATGTCTGAGATAGGAGATCAGTGTCTGGGACAGCGCCGGTTCCTCCGCTGCCTGCACATGGCGGTAGGTGCGCAGCATATTCAGGTAGGGAGCAAAATCTGGAATCTCGTTGAACAGATAGATCGGGAACTGAAATCCCAGCAGCTGCTTTTCCGGATTGCTGATGACTTCGTGAGGTTCACCGGGCCAGATCAGCAGTACGTCCCCGGATGAAAGAGTGTAATTGTTCTGATTCACCGCGATCACAGGATGTGCTGAGCCCTTTGCCTCAGGGAAAGAGATGATCTCCACAAATTTATGCCAGTGCAGGTTAAAATTAATGGGAAGATTCTCCTCGGGAATCATATTGATGGTCTGTTTGAATTTCTTGTCTTCTAAATTCGGTTTATTCATTACATTTTGTCCTCATTTGTGTATCCTATACTACCAAAATAATGAAATAAATGGGAATAGTCAATGCCTTTTGCCTTATTCTGACAAAAAATAGGCAATATTCGACAAGGAATTGGTAGTACAAAGTAAAAATAAGAGTATACTGTGGCATGGCGCGGAAGAAATACCCTGTTTTCGAAAGGGTTCCGGGATTTACAGAAAGGCACATTTTGTGGTATAAGTGGATTATGACGAATCAAAAGACAAAAGTAAGAGACATGACGACCGGTTCCCCTATGGTGCACATCCTGATCTTTGCAGTACCGCTATTGATCGGAAATGTGTTTCAGCAGCTTTATAATATGGTGGATTCTCTGATCGTGGGTAATTTCGTTGGGGCGGATGCCATTGCCGCAGTGGGAACCTGCGGCTCAGTGAATTTCCTGTTCTTCTCACTGGGAAACGGTATTGCCACCGGTATCGGAATACTGGTATCCCAGTATTTTGGTGCGGGAGATGAGAGGAGCATTAAGGCTACCATCGGAAATGCCTGCTATGTGCTGACGGCAGTATCTCTGGTGGCCAGTGTGCTGGGAATTGCCCTAGCACGACCACTTCTTCGCTGGATGGATACCCCGGAGAATATTTTGCCGGATTCCGCCACCTATATGATCACCACCTGCGCGGGTATGATTTTTATTGCACTGTATAATGGGATTGCCGCTGTTTTGAGAGCTTTGGGTGATTCCAGGACTCCGCTGTATTTCCTGATCCTTTCCAGTCTGGTGAATGTGGGTCTGGATCTGCTGTTTGTTCTGAACCTTGGATGGGGTGTATTCGGCGTGGCACTGGCGACGGTGATCTCTCAGGCGACCTGTGCGCTGACCGCCCTTGTCTACGCGCTGAAGCGTGTGGAGTACTTCAAGCTGTCGGGAGAGGAGCTTCGTCCCAGGAGGTTTTTGATCGAGAAATCCTTCCGTCTGGGTGTGCCCATCGCCTTCCAGTTTTCCATGATCGCGGTATCCTGTATCGTACTTCAGGGTGTCATCAACAGCTTCGGAGGGACGGTGATGGCGGCGGCAACCATCATTTCCCGTATTGAGCAGATCATCCAACAGCCCTACTCCTCCCTGAGCGCAGCGCTGACTACCTATGCCGGTCAGAATATGGGTGCAAGGAAGATCGACAGAGTGAAGAAGGGCTTCCGCCAGTCCGTGCTGCTGGTGCTTGCCTTCAGCATGCTGTTTATCCCCATCGCCTATCTGTTCGGAGAACCCATTGTGGGTGTCTTTGTCAAGGAGGCGGAGGTCATCGCCATCGGCAAGGTTGCCCTGCGCATTACCAGTCTCTGCTACTTTGGCTTGGGTATGATCTATGTGCCCAGGGCGATTTTAAACGGCTGCGGTGATACCGGTTTTGCCATGATCAACGGTGTGGTAGAGGTATTGTGTCGTGTGATTTATTCCTATATTTTGACTTCTATTCCTCTGCTGGGATTCTGGGGAATCTGGGTGACCACCGGTGCCACCTGGTGCACCACAGCGGTTGTATGTCTTCTCCGATATGCCTCCGGCGTCTGGAAGAAAAAATGCCTGGTGGAGGATCAGAAACAAGAGAGGTGCTCGTGAAAAATTATAAATTGATCATTCAATACGACGGAAGCAGATATTACGGCTGGCAAAGACAGCCGGAGCAGACGACTGTGCAGGGAAAGCTGGAGAGTGTGCTGTCCGCCATGACTGACCGGCCGGTTGAGGTGATCGGTGCCGGCAGAACCGATGCAGGTGTGCATGCCAGAGGAATGGCAGCCAATGTGTTTCTGGAGACGGAATCCTCCTGTCAGGAGATCCGGGATTATCTGAACCGTTATCTTCCCGATGATATTGCGGTGCTTGCGGTGAAGGAGGCTTCCCCCAGATTTCATGCCAGATACAACGCCATCGGCAAGACCTACCGTTATACCTGTTATGACGGAGAAGTGAAGTCTGTGTTTGACAGAAAGTATTGTTATCGGCTGCCGGAGAAGCCGGATCTTGACCGGATGTGGGCGGCGGCAGAGGTGCTTAAGGGAGAGCACGATTTTCGCAATTTCTGTGTGAATCCCAGAATGAAAAAATCGACCGTCCGCAATGTGGACCGCATTGAGATCAAGCGGGAGGGTGATTATCTCACCTTTACCTTCCATGGCAACGGATTCCTGCAGAATATGGTGCGTATTCTGGTGGGCACTTTGCTGGAGGTTGGGTTTGGACGAATGACGGTGGAACAGGTGGAAGCGGTGCTGATAAATCCGGACAGACAAAAAGCCGGGCCTACGGCACCGGCTTTGGGACTTTGTATGATGAGCGTGGACTATGACTGATCGGAGGGAGTTCCCTCGTTGAGCTCCTCCAGCTCCAGCTCTGCCTCCATGAGACGTTCCAGCAATGTTTCCTGGGTATGCTCCTCTGCGTCATAGGCATTCTGGAGCTCCATCAATTTCTGATAATCGGTACCAAGATCGGGGTCGCAGAGCTGAAGCTTCAGTGCTGCGGCTTTTTCTTCGCTTGCCGCCAACTGCTCTTCATACTTTTCGATCTGCTTCAACAGACGGGACCTGATCTTGCCCGGGTTATAGTAGGCCTTCTTGTCGAACACATCCTCCAGAGTGGGGGAGTCATTTTTCTTCGGCTGTGCCGGAGTCTTTGCGGCGGCAGCAGCGGCAGCGGCCTGTCGCTTGCCCTTCTCATACAGATATTCCTCGTAAGTACAATTGTACTGGGTTACCCTGTCATTCTCAAATTCCAGAATGCCGGTGGCCACCTGCTTGATAAAATAGCGGTCGTGGGACACGAACAGCACGGTGCCTTCAAAGGCGGCGAGCATCTGTTCCAGTGCCTCTTTTCCCAGAATGTCCATGTGGTTGGTGGGCTCATCCAGAATGAGAAGATTGGGCTTGGTCTGGAACATCTTGCACAGTGCCAGCCGGACCTTCTCTCCTCCGGAGAGCTGTCCCATCTTTTTCTCTACCTCCTCCTGAGAGAAGAGAAAGCTGCCCAGTGCGCTGCGCACCTGTTCCCGCAGCATGGTGGGATACTCCTCCCAGAAATTGTCCAGAACCGTCTGCTCCGGGTCCGCATCGTTTACGACTGCCTTCTGCTGGTCGAAATAACCCCATTCCACATTGTTGCCGAAGGTAAATGTGCCCCCCAAGGGTTCCAGGATCCCCACCAGAGTCTTTAACAGGGTGGACTTGCCCTTGCCGTTTTCTCCGATGATGGCCAGACGGTCTTTTTTCCGCAGGGTCATCGTCACCCGGCTCAGTTCCCGGTCATAGCCGATCCTCAGATCCTTCGTGAGCAGTACGTCCGTCCAGCTCTCCAGTCTGGGTGTAAAGAGGGCCCTGAAGGTCCTCACATCAAAACGCCGTGGCTTTTCCACCAGTACCATGTGCTCCAGAGCCATGCGCTTGGAGTGGGTGGCGGCCACTTTGGTGGGAGTGTTCTTCCACTTCTCGATCCACTCGGTGAGACGCTTGATCTCCTTTTGCTGTTCCTCGTAGTCCTTTTCCTGCTTGAGGAGGTTTTCCTCCTTGCGTTTCATAAAGGCAGAGTAGTTGCCCGGGTAGCGCTTGATGCGATGATATTCGATCTCGTAGGTCACGTCGATGATCCGGTCCAAAAACATTCGGTCGTGGGAGACGATGACGACGGCCTGATCGTAGCTTTTCAGATAGTCCTCCAGCCATTCGATGGTGGGAAGATCCAAGTGGTTCGTAGGCTCGTCCAAAAGCATGATGTCGGGGCGGGAGAGCAGCAGCTTGATGAAGGCTACCTTGGTCTGCTGTCCTCCGGAAAAACTGCTGATGGGGCGCTGCAGGTCCTCCAGCGGAAACCCAAAGCTCTGGAACATCATCTCCATATCCTGACGCCAGGTGTACCCGCGAAGAGCCTCCATCTGACGCTGCAGGCGGTCATATTCGTTGAACAGCGCCTGTGATGTGTCGGTCTTTAATGCTTCCTCCACCTCCTGCATTCTCTTTTCACACTGAAAGATGGGCTCGAAGGTCTTCTTGATCTCTTCCTCCACGGTGGTTTCTCCCTCCGTGAAGCTGACCTGACGAAGATACCCGATGCGCTGCTTTCCCGCCATGGTGATGCCGCATTCCTCGTCGCTGTCTAAGTTGCTCATGGTGATCTCTCCGGTGATCAGCTTTAACAGGGTGGTCTTTCCGCAGCCGTTTCGTCCCACCACGGCAATTTTCTCATGGTCGTGAATCTCGAAATTCACGTCCTCCAATATGGTGTCTGCACCGTATTGTACCAGTGCATGTCTGATTTGATATCTCATATAGTACCTGTTTCTTTCTGTCTGTTGATCTATTATCACGGGAAAAGTCCGGCTCAGAGCTTGTCCTGTCTCTCGTGAAAGCACTGCTTATTCTGTTAAGCTGCGGATCATTTCCTCCAACACCTCAAAATAATTTTGAAGGTCTTCCGGCAGCAGGAGGGATCCCTGATCACGATCCCCTCACTGCGCAGTCCGATCAGCGCAAAACCCATGGCCATGCGATGGTCCTCGTAGGTGTCCACGGTTCCGGGCTTCGGCGTGCCGGGATAGATGGTGATGGAATCCGCCGTCGTCTCATTGCGGATGCCCAGTCGGGTAAGCTCTGTGGAGATAGCCGTGAGGCGGTCGCTCTCCTGCAGCCGGATATGACCGATGCCTGTGATGGTAGTGGGGGAGCTTGCAAAGGGGGCGATGGCAGCCAGGGTGATGGCCTGATCGGAGCAGGCGGACATATCCGCTGTCACGCCGTGGAAGATACCGTCAGCGGGAGGCTCCACCAGCAGGCCCTCCCGGGTCTCTGTCATAGAGCAGCCCATCTGCACCAGAATGTCTAAAAAGGCAACATCCCCCTGAAGCGAATCCGAAAACACACCCTTTACCATAACCGGAATGCCAAGCAGCGGACTGCAGGCATAGAAGTAGCAGGCGGCGGATACATCCGGTTCCACTGCATATTCCCTGGCAGTGTATGCCTGGCCTGCTGCAGTGCGGTAAGCGTAAGGTCTCGTGCTGTTCACACAGCCGATACAGTCGTGGTTCTCCTCATTGCCGTCACAGTAGTAGAGGGGCGTCGTCTTGACACCAAACTGTTCCATCATCCGCACGGTCATCTCCACGTAGGCAAGACCGTGGGAACCTTCCATGGTGATGGTGAAATCCTCTCCCGACAGACAGGAGGCGATCAACAGGGCGCTCATAAATTGACTGCTGGAGTCAATGTTGATCGTAATCGCTTGCTTTCGGAAACCGTTGCCCTGCAGCGTGAAGGGAAAATGTCCGATCCAGGCTTCCGGATCATCATATGTGACCGCACAGCCCAGCTCCTCCAGAGAGTGAAGCAATGGTGCCATCGGGCGCTTCTGCATCTGGGGCGAGGAGGTCATGTGATAGGTTCCGCTTGCCACGCCCAGGTATGCGGTGAGAAATCTGGCAGCAGTGCCCGCACTTCCCACATCCAGAGTGGCCTCCTTCCGAGGAACCACACCGCCCAGTCCGGTGACGGAAATCGTTTTCTTCTCCTCGTCAACCTTTGTCGCAAAGCCTAAGTCTTCGATGCATTGCAGAAAATGTCTGGAATCATCGGAGAAGAGAACACCGGTCAGAGTCGAGGTTCCCTGTGCCAGAGTGGCGAGGAGAAGTGCCCGGTTGGTGATGCTTTTGGAGCCCGGAACCTCTGCGGTAACCGGGGTCTGCTTATTATGGATTCTGCCGAATACGGTCGGTACGGAATAGGTTGTGGTATTCATGGATAGTGTTTCGCCGTAAAAACGGTCCTTTCTGTGCATCAAATGTTGAGAGAAGATTTCTTCAATGTAAATATACAGAAGTTGTTCGGTGCTGTCAACAGCAGGAGGCCAAAACCGGGCCTGATATCGCGACATTGGACTATACAGGCTGATGCTTTTGTGTTATAATAAAACAAACTTGTATCCCGTAGGAGTGCATGATTTCTTATGCTGAGCGGCGACCGGAATGTTTTCTGCCGTCGCAGCAGGGGAGGAACGGACTCCCGATGATACGGAACGGAGAGAAACAAATGAAGAAGACGGGAATTATATTGTGTATTGTGGGGGGAATTCTTGTCGTTGTGGGATTGGTGATGATCGCCTTTGCCATGGGGCAGAGGGCGGCAGTCGGTTCCGACAGCGTGAATCCTCCTCAGATTCAGAGCAGTTCAGAGGGCAGGGGGGATTCCGCCGGGGACATCTCCAATGCATCCGAGACCACAGATCGGGCAGAGCAGACGGAAGCTTCCGAGTCATCCAAAGAGGCTTCGGAATCGTCTGAGGAGGCTTTGGAGAGCAGTCAGTCCGCAGAGCAGAATCTTTCTGAGGGCAGTGAGACCGGTGAAGAGGATCTGCCCCAGCTCGCCGCACCCTCTGTCTGCGGAAAGCTGTCCGTCAAGGGCACGGAGCTGGTGGATGAACAGGGCAGACCGGTACAGCTTAGAGGCGTCAGCACCCACGGCATCGGGTGGTTTCCTGCCTATGTGGACCAGAATACCTTCAGAGAGCTTCGAAATAACTGGAACGTGAATGTGGTCCGTCTGGCGATGTACACCCATGAGAATCAGGGGTATTGTACCGACGGCAACCAGGAGAATCTGAAGAATATCATCTATCGCGGTGTGCAGTATGCCACCGACAATGATCTGTACGTGATCATCGACTGGCATGTGCTGCAGGATCAGAATCCCAACAAGTACCTTTCCCAGGCCAAGGATTTCTTCAAGCTGATGAGCGAGAAATATAAGGACAACAACAATGTGATCTACGAGATCTGCAACGAGCCCAACGGCGGCACCACCTGGAAGGATGTGAAGAGCTACGCAGAGGAGATCATCCCGATCATCCGCGAGAATGATGAGGATGCCATTATTCTGGTCGGTTCTCCCGAGTGGTCCCAGCGTGTGGACCAGGCTGCCGAGGATCCCATCACAGGCTATGACAATATTATGTATACCCTGCACTTCTATGCGGGAACCCACAAGGATGACCTGCGCAACAGAATGGTGAAGGCAATCGAGAAGGGTCTTCCCATCTTCGTCAGCGAGTACGGCATCTGTGATGCCAGCGGCAACGGTGCCCTGGATCTGGATTCCGCCGCAAAATGGGTGGAAGTGATGGACGAGCACAATGTGAGTTATGTCTGCTGGTCCATGGCCAACAAGAACGAGAGCTCCGCTTTGTTTAAGAGCTCCTGCAGCAAGAACTGCAACTTTGAGGAGAACGATCTGAATGAGTCCGGAAAGTGGCTGTACAACCTGCTCACCGGCAAAACTCCCGCAAAGGGCAGCAACACCGGCGCCGGAAATTCAGGCAATACCCAGAATAACAATACTTCCTCCGAAAGTAAGGGAGAGTCTTTCACCAGCGCAGGGCTGGAGGGGACGGTTACCCTGAAGAGCAAATGGGAGAGCGGCGGCAAGACCTGCTACCAGTACGATCTTTCACTCACCAACCCCGGAGACCAGAGCCTGAAGGGCTGGGCAATCGATATCCATTTCAGCGATAACGTGGAGCTGGACAGCAGCTGGGGCGGCAAGTTTACCGCAAACGGAAATACCCTTCATGTGGTGTCCGAAAGCTACAACGAGAAGCTGGATGCAGGCGGCACACTGAAGGATCTCGGCTTTATCATTACGGGACCCGGCGGACTCACGGTCACAAAGTAAGCTTTTGAAACGTTAAAAACCTCACTGCCAAAAGGCAGTGAGGTTTTGTTAGTTCGGGCTATAGTAGGATCATATCCCTGACACAGGACTATTCTTTCCGAAATTCGCAGAAGCCCTGCTCCATGCGGAGGGTATCGATGAGCTCCATGCAGCCGCCGGGAAGTCTTCGGTAGAGCCGAATCCTGCCGATGACGGAAGCACCGCCCAAGACAGGGCTCCTATGGATGACTCCCTCCGGAGATTCATAGCGCAGGGGGAGCACTTCTGCCTTGGAACAGGCAGCGGAAAGCTTAATGATCGCATTTTTGTTCTGCGCCTTCAGGTGCCAGATGAAACGCTTTCCGGAAGACTTGGTCTTCAGGAGACATCGGGACAGCGCGAAAGGGGAGAAACCAAAGTTGAAATCTTCCCCGGTGTAGGTCAGCTGCAGGAGCAGCTTCCTCTTTAAGGGCAGAAAGAAAAATCTGGGACAGCATCCGTCCACTGCCAAAGCGCTGTGCCGCAGGACCTGACCGGTCTTTTCGCTGATCAGCCTGGAGCAGGACAGACGAAGCAGAGGGTCATTGATGCTGCGCCCCCAGTGCTTGTCGGCATAGCCGAAGGAGGTGTCCGCCTGAATACGGTAGGAACAGCCGTTTACGGTGACCTGTCCCCGGAAGAAGGTCTTGATGCCCTCACCGTGCCAGTAGCTGTCCAGTGCGTGAAGCCATTGAAACAAGGGGGAAGCCAGAATTCCGGTATGGCAGGACACAGTCTTTTGAAGATCCAGATTCCAGGTCATCTCGCCGGCATCCGTCAGGTTGTATTTGCGGCGGGCTGTGTCCTCTGCCACCGCCAGATGCCCGGACAGACGTTCTTCGCTGTAGAAGCACTCCCCCACCTGCATCACCAAAGGACTGGGTGTGGTGCGAAGGGCGGAGACGGGATAGTACCGAGAGAGCTCCAGTCCTCCTTCCCCATTTGCATCCGGATAGATGCCTGCCTTGACACAGACGTAGGAAGGCTGGAGACCCAGCTTGCGATGGAAGGGAGCATGTGCCAGCACCGGTCTGTCATAAGAATAAGCCGGATTGACGATGAGAAACTCGATAAAAAAGCTTCGCACAGCATTCGTTTCCTCCTGGATCCCATGGAAGGAGTGGAAGAACCGCATATATCCCTTTTTGGCCAGGGACCCGGTCAACATGGATGCATTTCTGGAGCGATCTGACACATTCATTTTCTTACGTACTTCCTTTTCACTCAGCGCGTGTTGCTGCAGGATACAACAACATTTCGTAGATAACGGAAATATTATACCACAAGATATAGTAAATGACAAGAGTGTCGGAAGAATTTTGAAACTCTTTTTTCTCCTTTTTTTGGAATTGTGTTTCCGACAAGACCTGCGTGTCTGCAAGCAGACAAACTGGTCTTGAGGCGAGAAACACAATTCCAAAAAAAGGGGAGTCTGTTTAGTCAGTTTTCGAGCAGAAACAAAGAAAGAGGACAGAAAAATCTGCCCTCTAGAGGTTCTCCTTGATGCGGATGTCTACCGCCACATAATTGTGCTCCTTCTCCGGAAGCTGACCGGTGGTCAGGTAAGTGAACAGGATGGAGAGCGGCTTGCTGCCCTGTACCTTGGGCTGCTGGCAGATGACGGCTGCAATGATATTCTTTTTCATCAGATCCCTGGTGGTAGGCACCATGTCATAGGCCACGATGCGCATCTTCTCCTGCAGTCCCAACGCCCGGACGCTTCTGCAGCCACCGTATACACCGCCTGCGGTAAAGAAGAGGGCGTTGATCTCGGGGTGCTCGGTGAGCAGCCGGGTCGTCTTCTCATAGCTCTCAAACTCATCGTCATGGACCTCTATGATCTCAGTGATGTGGACAGAATCGCTGTAGGGCTTCAGCGTCTGGGTAAAGCCCACGATGCGCTCTGTGTGACAGAGAATGTTGGAGGATCCGGTGATGATTCCCACATGGACCTGTCCGTGGGTCATCAGATGTAATAGTCCTGCGGCGGTGGCTCCGCTCTTCGTGTAGTTGCTGCCCACGTAGGCAATGCGGGCGGAGTTCTCAATATCGGTGTTCAGGGTGACCACAGGGATCCCTCTGTGATAGAGCT
>JAHBAA010000128.1 GCA_018385425.1 Acetatifactor sp. | reverse complement strand
TCATTCCGAAGCGTGTGGGCCCTGCGGGAGTACCCCACTGCCACGGATGAGCAGGCGATCTTAAAGCACCTTGGAGATATGGATAGTGTGACACTGCGGATCGAGACCAGACAGGTGACAGCCGCGGAGGAGAAAAAGATCATTGCCAATGCTGCTAACAAGAACAGGATGCTGCAGAACAACACGACGAACTTGCAGGAGGCCGTCAGCGGTGCAAATAACCTGCAGGACGTCACAGCTATGTTGGTTTCCATGCACAGAAATCGTGAACCACTGTTTCATACTGCCGTGTATCTTGAGCTGTCCGCCCCTGATCCGGACGCACTGAAGCTCTTGCAGACGCAGGTTTTGACAGAGCTGAACCGTTCCAAGCTGAATGTAGACAGGCTGCTGCTTCGACAAAAGCAGGGATTTCTTTCAGTAAATCCGGTGGGGAAGAACCGATTTGGTGAGCAGTATGAGAGGGTGCTGCCGGCCAGCAGTGTGGCGAATCTCTTTCCCTTTAACTACTCGGGAAAGACAGACCGAAATGGATTTTATATCGGCAAGGACAAGTATGGCAGCAACATTTTGGTGGATTTTAACCAGAGAACAGAGGACAAAACCAATGCCAACATCCTGATTCTTGGTAATTCCGGGCAGGGGAAATCCTATCTGCTGAAGCTGATCTTAACCATTATGAGGGAAGCAGGCATGCGGGTGATCTGTCTGGATCCGGAGCACGAGTACACGGAGCTTACGCATAATCTGGGTGGTTGCTTCGTAGATTTGATGAGTGGAGAATTTGTCATAAATGTGTTGGAGCCAAAGCTCTGGGATGAAGGAGAAAGCGGAGGGGATGAAGATTCACCGGCGGCCTTTCGTGGTAAGTCAGTTCTCAGCAAGCATCTTTCCTTCCTGAGAGACTTTTTTCGGTGTTACCGCAGCTTCACAGACAATCAGTTAGACACCATTGTACTTTTGTTGAGCCGCTTCTATGCATCCCGCGGAATTTCCGATGAGACAGACTTTGGGAAGATGAAGCATACAGACTTTCCTACACTGTCGGAGTTTTTTGATTATACCGAGGCAGAATTTTTGAAGTTTGATCCGGAAATGCGGAGTCTGTATCGTGTTGAGAATCTGCAGGAAATTTGTCTGGAATTGTATTCCATGTGCAAGGGAGCTGAGTCCAAGTTCTTTAACGGACATACCAATCTCACGGATGAAGAATTCATCACCTTTGGCGTGAAGGGCCTGCTGCAGGCGAATCGAAATATGAAGGACGCCATGCTCTTCAATGTGCTTTCCTATATGTCCAACGAGCTTCTGACGAAAGGAAAAGCGGTTGCAAGTATCGACGAGTTCTACTTATTTCTGACAAATCTCACTGCAGTGGAGTATATCCGAAACTTCTCAAAACGTGTGAGGAAGAAGGACAGCTCGGTGATTCTGGCCAGTCAGAACCTTGAGGATTTTAGCATTGAGGGAGTGCGGGAGTACACAAAGCCCCTGTTTGCCATACCTACACACACCTTCCTGTTTCACGCGGGAACGGTAGATGCCGGATTCTATCGGGACAACTTACAGCTGGAGGATAGCGAATACCGGTTGATTCAATACCCTCAGAGAGGAGTCTGCCTGTATAAGTGTGGCAACGAACGGTACAACCTGGAGGTGCATGCACCTGAATACAAGGAGGCACTCTTTGGTACTGCAGGAGGTCGATGATGTGGGAAGTGGTTCTTGTAAAGTTCGCGGTGCTCTTTGGTACCGACAAAAATGTCTGGAAGATGACGGGAGCATTACTCGTGCTCCTCCTGAGTCCGTTTCTCTTATGTATCCTTGTGCTCCTTTCTATTGGGAATGCCCGAATACATTTTGAGCCGTCCAAGGCTCCGGTCGGCGATGCGAACTATGTGAGCCCCATCGTCACTGCAGCAAGGAGCCGCATCGGGGATCCCTACTCTCAGGAGTTTCGAGGAACTGCTGATTATGTGGATTGCAGTTACTTAACGATGTGGGCTTATGCTCAGGTAGGGATATCCATTCCGGATACTGCAGCCGGGCAGGGGCAGTTCATAGAGAAAAACCAATGGCAGGTATCGTCTGAGGAAATGCAGTCCGGAGACCTGATCTTCTATAGCTATGAAGCCAATGGAAGGTACAAGGATATCACACATGTGGTGATTTATGCCGGAAACGGAATGGTCGTGCACGCCTCGGACTCCCGGGGATGTGTAGTGGAATGCGAGCTGTTTGATGAAGCCAGGATCGTCCTGATAGGCAGACCCTTCAAAACAAGATAGGAAATTTGTGGTTGGAACAGAGTTTAGTGCTGTTCCTTTTTTTATGTCATTCACTGCCTGGGAGGTGATGCATACAGGGAGGTGCATGACAGTGGAACCGGAAAATGATTATGGAGGAAATGAAAATGATGAGCAAAAATGAGTTTAGCAAGGTTTTGGCAGAAGCTGTGAAGGCAAAATTGGAGCAGATGGGAACCCATGTGGAGATCGAGAGCAGAGAGGTTCTCAAGAACAATGGAAATGTTCAGAACGGTCTGGGCATCTCTGATGGAAGCAATATCCAGAGTGTGTTCTATATCGATGCGATGTATGAAAGATTCGTTGCTGGCGAAGGTGACCTGGATCAGATGGCCGCCTCGGTGTCTGAGAATTACTTAAGCAACAAGCCCACCGATGACTTTAACCTTGGCAGGATCATGGACTACGAGCAGGCAAAGGATCATATCGTTGTAAGTGTCCGCAATGCCGAGAAGAATGAGGAGTTGCTGAAAACGGTACCCCACGCCCGGGTAGGTGATCTTGCGGTGATGTACAGAGTAGAGGTCGCAGATTGTCCCGGTGGCGGAACCGGCAGTGTGCTGATCAATGATGGGCTGATGAGAAGCTACGGAATCGATCAGGATACTCTGCGTGAGCAGGCCTGGAAAAATACCCGAGAACAGCATCCGTACAGTTT
>JAHBAA010000117.1 GCA_018385425.1 Acetatifactor sp. | reverse complement strand
AGCGATATCTCCCGGCTGTTTCGACAGATGGACGGTTGACTCGATGCCTTTTGACTGTAAATACGGCTCCAATTGCTGCTTCCAGATCTTTTGTCCTTTTCCGGAACGGGAAGAAGGGTTTATGATAAAATGGTACATAGTTGCCTCCGGACATTTTTCCTTTGTTATCCAAGGTTAGTATAAAATAATTGCGGCGGATCTGGCAAGCGAAATCGTTGACGGAGCGGAAAAAAGAAGGTATCATGAACTCTATGGGGTCATTGCCGTGAACCGGAGAGAGGAACCGACGAAGAGGAACCGAAAAGGCACAGTTATGACCTTAAATGGGGAAAAGTATAAGGGGAGAAAGAAATGATTCGAGTAGCGAAGACAGAAAATGGTTTGGTAAAGGGGCTGCCTGCGGCAGATCCCCGGATCACATCCTTCAAGGGGATTCCTTTTGCGGCACCGCCTGTTGGAAAAAACAGATGGAGGGCACCGCAGCCTGCGGGGGATTGGGAAGGAATCAGAGAGGCCTATGAGTTTGCGCCGATCTCCATGCAGAGTACACCCGGCGTGGGGACGGATATCTATTGCAGAGAGTGGCATGTAGATCCGGAGATCCCGATGAGTGAGGACTGTCTGTATCTGAATGTCTGGACAGGGGCGAAGAGTACCGGGGAAAAGCAGCCTGTTCTGATCTGGTATTTCGGAGGCGGTCTTCAGTGGGGATATCCCCCTGAGATGGAGTTTGACGGAGAGCGGCTGGCAAGAAGAGGAATCGTTGTCGTTTCCGTCAATTACCGGATCAACTGCTTCGGTTTTATGGCACACCCGGAGATCACGGCAGAGGCACCGGATGCTCCCGCCAATTTCGGCAACCTGGATCAGCAGGCAGGCCTGAATTGGGTCATCCGCAATATCGCAGCCTTCGGCGGTGATCCGGAGAATATTACCATCGCCGGACAGTCTGCCGGCGGCGGAAGCGTGTTGTCCCAGATGACCTGCCCCGACAACTTCGGCAAATTTCAAAAGGCAGTGATCATGAGCGCTATGATTCGAAGCCCCTACGGAGAGGCTGGCGTGGGAATCCCGGTTCCTCTGTCGGAGGCGGAGAAGCAGGGTGTTGAGTTCCTGGAGTTTTTGGGGGTAAAGAATCTGGAGGAGGCAAGAGCACTGGATGCCTTCTATATCCGGGATAAATACGACGAGTATATGTGGAAGCACGGTATGATGGGGACGGTTGTGGATGAGAAGTTCTGCGTGGGCGATCCCCTTCTGCTGTATGCGGCAGGTAAGCATGCCCATGTACCTGTGATGTCAGGCAATACCTCCACCGAGTTTTTGAATCAGGTGTTCGCCGGTTCTGAGGAGGAGTATGAGAAGAAGGTCCGGGAATTGTTCGGCGAAGACGGGGATCGTTTTCTGACCTTTCCGGAAGCAAAAGTCCGGACTGACAGCGGGTTTGCGCCCGTCAGCGGGATCGAGTGCACTGTGAAAAGTGAGTTTTTGCTGAATGCAGGGAGTGAGGATCCTCAGAACAGCTACTATTATTGCTTTATGCCGGATATTCCCGGCTGGGACGATCCCGGTACCTTCCACTCGGTGGATCTGTGGTTCTTCTTCGAAACTCTGGCAAAGTGCTGGCGTCCCTTTGTGGGCAGACATTATGATCTTGCCCGACAGATGTGCAATTACTGGGCGAATTTTGTCAAAAACGGTGATCCCAACGGCCTCGATGCAGACGGCACTCCCATGCCGGAGTGGCGTCCATATACCGGAGAGGAGCACTTTGAGATGTTCTTTACCGGAGCGGGACCTAAGACGAGAGTCAATCAGGAGTCGGAGTACATCCGTTTCCTGATCGGAGAGTCTGCCAAGAGACTGCAGTAAAAAAGGATGGGATTGCGGCGAGCGCCCCGCCAGTCGGGGCCCGTGAACCTATACAAACCATAGAAAAGAACGGAAAAACAAAATGAGTCTATTCAAAAAACTAATTGTATCAGACAAAGGATTTTACGGAAAGGTGTTTACCCTTGCCACACCCATCGCCCTGCAGAGTATGATCACCATCGGTGTCAACATGCTGGATACGATCATGGTGGGAAGATTGGGGGAGGACGCTCTGTCGGCTGCCTCTCTGGCCAATTCTTTTATCAGCATCTACCATATCTTCTGCATGGGAATCGGCATGGGGGCTTCGGTGCTGGTCTCCAGATATTGGGGAATGCGAAGCACAGAGCCGGTGAAAGCGGTTGAGGCGCTGAAGAAGACCATCTGTATCATGCTTCGGATCACGTTGTGTCTGGCAGCCCTGTTCGCGGTGGCTACCTTCCTGATGCCGGAGACGGTCATGAGTATGTACACTCCCTCCGCAGAGATCATTCGGCTTGGCGCAATCTATTTTCGGTATTCGATCATTACTTATTTCTTTTTGGGACTGTCCTTGGTCTGCACGATTGTGCTGCGCAGTGTGGGGCAGGTGAGGATTCCGCTGTTTGTCTCCATCGGTGCCTTTTTTGTGAATCTGGGTGCAAACTATGCGTTTATCTTCGGAAAACTGGGTGCTCCCAGGATGGAGATCGCCGGTGCCGCCATCGGCACACTGATTGCCAGAGTCTTCGAGGCGTCCGTCATCTGCGGCTACCTGCTGTTTGTGGACAAAAAGATCGGCTTCCGGCTCAGGCATATGGCGATGCATGTCTCTGATCTGTTGGGAGAGTATGTGCGTATCAGCATTCCGGTGCTGATCAGCGACGGGATCCTTGCCATTGGAAACAATACCGTGGCAATGGTGATCGGAAGACTGGGGGACACTATGGTGGCCGCCAACGCTATCACCAGTGTGACGCAGCAGATGAGCTCGGTGGTGATTCAGGGTGTGTGTCAGGCAGGTGCAATCGTTACCGGGCAGACGCTGGGGCGCGGAGAGCGGGAGAAAACCATGGAGCAGGGGTATGGATTCCTTGGGCTGGGTATTTTGCTTGGACTGCTTGCGGCTATTATCATTCTGGTGATCAGTGGCCCCATCATAGCCTCCTACAAGGTGAGTGAGGAGACTGCCGGCATCGCAAAGCAGCTGATGCAGGCCATCAGTCTGATTATCCTTTTCCAGGCCACCAACAGCATTATGACGAAGGGTGTCCTGCGGGGAGGCGGCGACACGAAGATGCTGATGCTGGCGGACAATGTATTTCTTTGGGTGTTGTCCATCCCGTTGGGGATCATCGCGGGTTTTGTTTTGAAGCTTCCTGCCTTCTGGATCTATGTGGGCTTGAAGTTCGATCAGATCGCCAAGGCAGTGTGGTGCGTGTTGCGTCTGCGCAGCGGGAAGTGGATCAAGAAGATTCGTGTCGGAAAGTAGGTTGGAAATACTGCGGCAGGACCTCGGGCTGCTTCGCCAAGCTCCTGCATGTCTCCTGCAGACGTGCTTCCGGAGGGGGGCAGCGGCAGGACCTTGGGCTGCTTCGCCAAGCTCCTGTATATCTCTTGCAGACACGCTTCCGCTTGGGCTTCGCACGTAGCGGTACATAAGTGCGCAGAGAACGCGCACTAAGTACCGACGGCTCGCCGACAGTCTGCAAGAGACACACAGGACTCGTCGGCAGCCCAGGGCCCTGCCGC
>JAHBAA010000112.1 GCA_018385425.1 Acetatifactor sp. | reverse complement strand
GATGTAAACAGTGAGTTTGAAGTACTCTACAGCTTTTTGGAAAAGCTGGAGGGAATTCTGAATCCCGGCGGAAGAGTTGCGATTCTCACCTTTCATTCCGGGGAGGATCGCCTGGTGAAGAAAGCCTTTAAGGAGTTACAGAGAAGCGGAAGCTTTTCAGAAGTATCCAGGGATGCAATACGCCCATCTCAGGAGGAATGCCGTGTGAATCCACGGGCAAAATCCACCAAGCTGAGATGGGCTGTAAAAAGTTGACAGAAAGGGCAGGGTGTTGGAAGTGTTCGGACACCCTGCCTTTTTTGTACAATGATTCAGTCCGGCTGCTGCTTGGGGTGAAAATGCTCCAGCAGGCAGTGAAGTCTTGCAGCCTCTTTCTCATCATAAGGCACTCGGGGTGCATCAGACCAGAGGCAGAACATACTGCCGATGGGAGAAGCTTTTTTCATGGCAGAGGCAACTGGGCTGACGGGATCGGCCATGGATTTCAGGGCGGACTGGTAGGTAAAGTCCTGATTACCCCCGTCTCCCTCGGTTCGTCCCAACACATAATACCACGCTGCAGCGGTATCCAGTATTTTGTGACCCTGTGCCTCCACAAATTCTACAGGTGCAGGGTCATAGGAGGGCCAGCCAAAGCTCCAGTAGGATACGACAATATCCTTGTCAATCATGCCGCCGGTCAGGTCTTTGTTATAGTAGACCCCATCATTGAACATTACAGGAGTCATTCGGTTTTCTTTGATGATTGCAGCAAGCTGATTGACGTAGGCGATGAACTTGTGGTATTCATACTGCTCCTTGTTTTGAAGAGATGCGAAGCCGGAGGCAAGGACATCGTTTGCATATTCGTCACTTCCCAGATTAAAGTAGCTGCAGCCCTTTCCGGCGAACCATTGGATATATTTCTCCAGTAATGCCAGGGTGAAGGCAACCGCTTCCCGGTTGTTCAGGTCTACGGTGGTAGCAGAGTTTTTGTATGCAGGGTCAGAGATACCCAGTGCTTTCATCGCTGTCAGGATAGCGTCCATATGCCCCGGAGAATTGATCAAAGGCATCACACCGATTCCTCTCTCGTTCGAATAGCGGATGAGGAAATCGACCTCGTCTTCTGTCAGCTCGTTGGTGCCATTGTCACAGTAGGCTAGGTTTCCTTCGTGCAGAGCACTTCTTACGCAATCTCCGGCAAAACTTCCGTAAGGAGTCTTCAGGTCCATATCATTCAGAAACATTCTGAATCCATCATTTCCGATGGTCAGTTCCAGCAGATTGAATCCATTTTCCGAACAGACATCGATCAGATCCGTTAACTGCTCTTTGGAATAATATTTTCTTCCGGCATCGATGTGAAAGGCTTTCAGGTTTTTCATAGATTTATTCTCCCTTCCTTAGTACTGACTTTAGTGTAGCATGGAGGCTGTGTCCGGGCAATCTTTTTTCTGCGGATCTCTCAGAATTCGATGTGGAGAATCTGAAAATAGCTGATATCAATAGAAGGAGTATTAGAGTTTATAGAAAATTCATAGAATAGTCACAAATTATTTGACACAAACAGAGTCTATTAAGGTATAATGATGGCGTAGCGTTATCTTGCAACAGATAACAGAAGTTTTGCCGAACACATAAGAATAGGAGGAACAGATTATGGCAAACAGAATTGTACTTAACACAGTTTCTTATCATGGCAAGGGAGCAATTGCCGAGATCCCGGGAATTGCGAAGACGAAGGGATTCCGACATGTATTTGTATGTTCTGACCCTGATCTTGTCAGATTCGGAGTGACTGCGAAGGTGACGGATCTTCTGGAGAAGGAAGGAATTCCTTACACATTGTATTCAGAGATCAAACCGAACCCTACCATAAAAAACGTACAGGATGGTGTGGCTGCATTCAAGGCCTGTGCCGCAGATTCTATTATCACCATCGGCGGCGGTTCTTCCATGGATACTGCCAAGGCTATCGGTATCATTATCAATAATCCCGAGTTTGAGGATGTACGTTCTCTGGAAGGAGTAGCACCTACTAAGAATCACGCAGTTCCCACCATTGCTGTTCCCACCACAGCCGGAACCGCTGCTGAGGTTACCATCAACTATGTGATCACCGATGTGGAGAAGGAGCGTAAGTTTGTCTGCGTAGATGAGAATGATATTCCGGAAGTGGCAGTCATCGACCCTGATATGATGTCCTCTATGCCCAAGGGACTGACCGCTGCCACCGGTATGGATGCGTTGACCCATGCAATCGAAGGATATACCACCAAGGCGGCGTGGGAGATTCCCGATATGTTCCATTTGGAGGCGATCAAACTGATCTCCCAGAATCTTCGCGGCGCAGTGGAGAATACTCCAGAGGGTCGTGAGGGAATGGCTATGGCTCAGTACATTGCCGGAATGGGCTTCTCCAATGTAGGTCTTGGTATTGCACACTCTATCGCACATACCCTGGGTGCGCACTATGATACCCCTCACGGTGTAGCATGTGCGATGATGCTTCCCATTGTCATGGAGTACAATCAGGAATATACCGGCGAGAGACTTCGTGAAGTTGCAAGGGCTATGGGAGTAGAGGGTGTAGACAATATGACTCCCGCAGAGTACAGAAAGGCTGCTATCGATGCAGTGAAGAAGTTGTCCGCAGATGTAGGAATCCCCGCTAAGAATGACAGGATTCGTGAGGAGGACCTGGATGTTCTGGCAGCAGACGCTTATGCAGATGCCTGCCGTCCCGGCAATCCCAGAGATACCAGCGTAGAGGATCTGAAGGAGCTCTACAGAAAAATCATGTAACAGAATCGACTATAGTTTCTGCCGATTTACAGGGCTGCTGACCAGCTTTTCAAACGCCGGTCAGCAGCCCGTTTTCTGTCCGGTGTTTCGCAGTATACCGTTATCACTTTTCGGAAGGCAGACAAATGTCGAAATATTATAAAATTGTTGATTTCCGAGAACCGGAAATGGTATAATGACAAGAACACTATGCAAAATGAGAAAATACTTTCCGGGTCATGATTCCGGTGATTGTGATGACGCAGAGCAACAGAGAAGAGGCTGAATAGACAAGGTCTGCTGATCAAAGCTTGCGACCACGCAGAGTTTGAAAAAATGCTGACGAACCAGAAGGATCAACGACAATAGGAAAAGGGTTATATTTTCGCCTATCGTGAGTGTATTGTCATGGAAAGGAGCGACACAATATGTCTGATATGAGAGAAAAAAAATTTGCCGCATTACAGGAGATTGCAGCAGCAGAGGAGATTTTTTTTACCTGCTCTTCGCTGACAAGGCTGCCATATTTTACGTTAGATGCATTGACGCAGAAAAATATAATTGATGTATACCTCTCCAAGGAGGCTTGTGAGCTGCAGGCAAAAGAGCTGACCGATGATAAGAGACCTGCTTTTGCGATGAGGGTCGTCAAACAAGCAAGTTTGGTCTTCTTCTCTGATCTGTACAGCTATGGAGTAGATGTGATTCGCTATCATGGTGCGGAAGATGAATGTGAGCTTGCACCCTATGAGATAGTGACCAGAACGCTGCCTGAGGGAAAGACACCACCGCTTGAAAATCGTGATCTGGAAGTCGCACTGATCTACTATATGCAGGAGGCCAGACGTCCCATGAAGTCCCAGAATACTTTGATGCGGGATAAGTATGCGGCCAGAGCAGTACAGGAGGTCGTCCGGTCGAAGTTCCTTCTTCCGATTGCGCAGAAGGAGGAAGGCGGCGAGGTTAGCCGTTCCGCAATCACTGTCAAGGTTGTGAACGGTAAACTGGATGTGAAGGCGATCCCTATCTTCAGCGATGCAGTGGAATATCAACGTGCGTTAGGGGACAAAGGGTTCCAGACCGGTACGACAGATATGCTCAGTCTGATGCATATGCCGATCCCGGAGGGCTGCGTGGGATATGTGATCAATCCTACCAGTACTTCTATGATCGTTCCGGAGGAACTGTTGTCACATTGGAGGGAACTGGCTCAGAAGGGCAAATTGTTCAAGTAGTAAATAAAGGCTGATGCGACAGCAAGTAATTTCTGACGCATCAGCCTTTTTGTTTGTGTTTTTTTAGAAACCGGCTTTCTCTTTGACCTGCATGACACCATAGTATGCATACTTTGCTTTGTTGGTGATGCCGTAGAGGAGAGGGCTGTATTCTCTTCTCCAGGATGCGGCATCGGAAACACCCCAGAGCGTCAGAGCGTCCATCTTCAGGGTGCCGGCATCCACTCTCTCCAATAAACCATTCACCAGATTATAGTAGAACTGTCCCTGAACTTTCAGGTTGTCATCGGTTGCAATCTGAGGGTGCTGGTAGGAACCAAGGCACACGTCCAACTCGGTGAGCTGCAGCTTCAGTCCGGTCTCGGACAGTTTGTCGATCGTCTTAAAATACAGATCTAGGTCGTCCTGTGTATAAAGATGTGCCTGCAGGCCGATTCCATCGATCAGGTATTCGCCATTCTCATCCACCAGAGTCTTCACAAACTTCACCAGAGTGTCACCCTTGAACTGCTCGTTGTAATCGTTGTAGTACAGGTCAATGGAATCAGGGGCATATTTGTCTGCATAGTAGAAGGCGTACCAGAGATAATCGTCGCCGATCGTTTTGCTCCAGTTATTTTCACGCATGGAACCGTCTTCCATCCAGGCTTCGTTGACGACATCGTAGGCATAGAACAGATCCGAATACCCATTGTTCTCCAAAGATTCAAATACCTGCCTGATGTAGCTTTCCATGCGGGCAAGCATCACATCGCGGCTGACCAATCCTTTTCCGGTATCAAAATCTTCATAGAAGATCCAGGCGGGAGTCTGGCTGTACCATACGAGGGTATGACCGCGGACTGCCATATCGTTCTTTCTGGCCCAATCCAGCATTTTGATCACATCGTTTCCAAACTTTACCACCAAATCGCCGGAAGCAATACTTTCTTTTTTGTCGAAAATATAGTCGGGCTTCATTGCATTTTCCATGGTGATACTGTTGAATTGAGAGGTAAGGATGTTCTGGACGGTAAAGTTATCGGTCATCTGAGGGGTCAGGCAGGTGCCAATCTTCATCCCATGTTCTGCGAAAAGTTCCCTGAGAGAGAGCTCCTCTTCCGGCTCTTCTGAGGAAGCCTGAGAGGATTCTTCTGCGGAGGAGACTTCCTCTGACTGATTGCTTTCCTCTGATTGGATGTTTTCCTTTGAACTTTCAGATACATTTGTGCTTTCGAAAACAGATTCGCTTTCCGGGGCAGAACTGCCGCAAGCGGAAAGCGAGAGTACTGTCAATCCGATGAGCAGAAGAGACCATTTCTTTTTCATATTATCCATCCTTTCTATGCTTTGCGTTATGAGAGCATCACATAGGTTCACTCTACTATATGGCATTTTTTGTGTCAATGATTCCGGAGTGATTGCGCAAGAATCGGGGAGAAGATAGCAAGAATGCTTTTGGAGGCAGTGTGGGAGAAAGGTCTGCCGGGCTACATTTTACTCCGTTTCCGACCAGTCTTCTTTATGAATAATGAATAATGAAAAATATTTAATGATAAACATTAAAAAGTTGTTGACAATGGTTAAAATGAGTGTTATAGTTCATTTAACGATAAACATTAAATATTTAACGGAGGAAACAAAAACATGAAAAGACAAGCAATTCTCAAAATCAACAAGATGGGTAAGGCTGGAGTGATCATCCTGAATATTCTCAAGGTTGTCATGATCCTGGCGATCGTTGGCTGTGTGATCGGTACCATTGCCTGCGCAGCACTGCCCAAGAACCTTCTGACGATGCGTTTTTCCGGTGATGCTACCGTGACGATCGACCTGGATGCGGTGGAACAGATGACCGGTATGTCTGTCAGTGAAGCACAGCTTAGAGAGCAATTGGCATCCGGCGATATGACCGTGGACGGCAAGGATTATGTGATGAATCAGATTTCCCTGGAAGGCAGAAACATGGTCGTGGATACCCAGGCTGAAATGCCCAGAACGATTCAGCTCAGCAACCTGACGCTTGTCTGCATCAGTGGGCTGGTGCTCTGTATCGCTTCCCTGGTCAGCATGATCTTTGCGGGTAAGGTCTGCAAAGCGTTTCGTGACTGCCAGTCTCCTTTCGAAGAGAACGTCATTAGGAGAATGCAGTACTTTGCATATTCTCTGATTCCCACAGTTCTTCTGGAGTCTGTTGTGGCCGGATCCATCGGATACTTCCTGGGCAATACTGACGGAATCGGCGTCAATCTGAATGTCAGCACGATTCTTGTGGTATTGGTCGTGTTCGCTCTGGTATATGTGTTCAAGTACGGAGCACTGCTTCAGCAGGAATCCGATGAGACACTGTAGGGAGGTAGCCTATGTCAAGAATTGTATTGAGACTGGACCGGATGATGGCAGACCGGAAGATGAGTTTAAATGAGCTGTCTGAGAAGGTGGGCGTGTCCAACGTCAACCTGTCGAAGATCAAAACCGGTAAGATCAGTGCCATCAGGTTTTCCACTTTAGAGGCGATCTGTGAGGCACTGAATTGTCAGCCCGGTGATATCCTGGAGTATGATCCAAGCTTACCGAAAGGCAGCATTGAGGAATAATTGTACGATTGAGAACTCCCCGACCATTTCTAGAGGTCGGGGAGTTTTTCTATTGAAAACTTCTTTGCGGATTCTCTGGGATTTTGGAGATGATTGTGTTATGATTTTCTTAGATTTTCACCGGAGAGTATCGGAGGGTAGTTGGAAAGCTATGAAGATTGTGAACGGAAAGATTTTCATCGGGCATGAATTTGTGGAAGGCGGACTGGAGTTTGATCAGGTGATCCGCAAAATAGGCGGAGAGGTTTCCGGGCAGGGTGATTTTGATGTTCACGGCGATTATGTGATTCCGGGACTGATTGACATTCATACCCATGGGGCTGTAGGAGAGGATGCCGGCGACGGCAGTCCGGAGGGTCTGAGAAGATTGGCCGGATTTTATGCTGCAGACGGTGTAACCGGCTGGGTGCCCACACTGATGACTCTTTCGGAGCAGGAACTGACGAAAGCGCTGGAGACGATCCGCGATTTTACTCGCCCGGGACAGGGTGCAAGATTGTTGGGAGTGAATCTGGAGGGACCTTTTATCAGCAGGGAGAAGTGTGGGGCGCAGAATCTTTCCAATATCAGGGAGCCGAGCGGGGAACTGTTTCGAAGACTGTACCGGGCTTCCGGTGGGAAGGTGAAGCTGGTTACGGTTGCCCCGGAGAGGACAGGTTGTCTGAAACTGATTCGGGAGGCTTCCAAGCTGTGTACGGTATCCATCGGCCACACGACGGCCGATTACGATACGGCGATGGATGCTTTCCGGGCGGGGGCAGCCCACATCACACACCTTTACAATGCCATGCCGCCCTTGCACCATCGGGACCCGGGAGTCATCAGTGCTGCCTTTGATGCGGGTGCTACGGTGGAACTGATTGCAGACGGCAACCATGCAGCACCGGCAATCCTGCGTATGACGGCGAAGCTCTTTGGGGAGAAGCTTGTTTTGGTCTCGGATTCCGGGCGATGCGCCGGTATGCCGGATGGAGAGTATGATCTGGGAGGACAGAGGATCACGCTGAAAGATGGTAAGGCAAGGCTCACAGGGACCGATACGCTGGCCTGCTCGGCAGTCAGTCTGATGGAATGCGTGAGAAGAGCAGTCTCCTTCGGAGTCAGGCTGGAAGATGCGGTCTATGCGGCAGCCGCGGCTCCTTCCCGGGTGATCGGAGCAGAGCAGGTGGGAAGTCTGGAAGTGGGGAAGTGTGCGGACATCGTAATCCTGGACAGTAAACTGCAGGTGAAAGCAGTCTTTTTGGCAGGACAGGTCATTTTGAGAACTGTAGAGTGAGAAAACAGAGCCGGTGGGGACAGGAAAAAAGCAGGAAAACTCCGTCCCCAACGGCTCTTTGCTTAAATATTTCTACATTCAAAGTAAAAATTTTGTGAAAAATTGCACTGGATATTCCGAAAGAGAGTGATAAAATAAGTGCGTCAATTGTGCATACGGTTTTACGTTGAATAGATTGACAAAAAATGAGGTACCACGAAAGGGAGGAATAAGAAATGAGTGGTATATTAATGATGGCAATCGCCATAGTAGTATTGGGCGGAGCATATTTGCTGTATGGCCGTTATCTGGCCAACAAATGGGGGATCGACCCCAACGCGAAGACTCCTGCCTATGAGTTGGAGGATGGTGTGGACTATGTGCCCGCTGACACCAACGTTGTATTTGGACATCAGTTTGCTTCTATCGCCGGTGCCGGTCCGATCAACGGACCGATTCAGGCTGCCATGTTCGGATGGCTCCCGGTTCTGTTGTGGATCCTGATCGGTGGCGTGTTCTTCGGAGCGGTTCAGGACTTCGCTTCCATGTACGCATCCGTGAAGAACAAGGGACGTACTATCGGTTACATTATTGAGGAGTACATCGGCAAGCTTGGTAAGAAGCTGTTCCTGGCATTTTGCTGGCTGTTCTGTATCCTGGTAATCGCCGCATTTGCTGACGTTGTAGCAGGTACCTTCAATGGTTTTGCGCTGAATGATGCCGGTGAGGCAGCAGAAAAGATTCAGGCCAACGGTGCAGTTGCCATGACATCCATGCTCTTTATCTTAGAGGCAGTCGGTCTTGGATTTATTATTAAGTATTGCAAGCTGAACAAGTGGGTGAATACCGGAATTGCAATTCTGATGTTGGTTGCAGCAGTAGCAATCGGTTTGAACGTGCCTGTTTTCCTCTCCAGAGGAATTTGGCATCTGATCATCTTTGCGTATATCTGCATTGCCTGTGTCGTTCCCGTCTGGGCATTGCTGCAGCCCAGAGACTACCTGAACAGCTACCTGCTGATCTTTATGATCGTGGCAGCAGTCATCGGTATTTTTATTGCAAATCCTCAGTGTAACCTGAACGCCTTCAACGGCTTTACTGTCAACGGACAGTATTTGTTCCCGATTCTGTTTGTCACCATCGCCTGCGGTGCTGTATCCGGCTTCCATTCACTGGTTTCCTCCGGTACAGCCTCCAAGCAGATCAAGAACGAAAAGAATATGTTGCCGGTATCCTTCGGCGCAATGCTGATGGAGAGTATGCTCGCAGTCATCGCTTTGATCGCCGTTGCATCCTTCGCTTCCGGCGAGGCTGCAGCACAGGGCTTGAAGACGCAGCCCCAGATCTTTGCAGGTGCTATCGCAAACTTCCTGACTGCAGCCGGTCTTCCCTACAGTTTAGTGTTCACGCTGATCAACCTGGCTGTGTCTGCATTTGCACTGACATCCCTTGACTCTGTAGCACGTATCGGAAGACTGTCCTTCCAGGAGTTTTTCCAGGAGGATGACCCTGCAAAGGCTTCTCCCATTTCCAAGGTAATGACCAACAAGTACTTCGCAACCGTGATCACACTTGTTCTGGCCTATCTCCTTGCAAAGGTCGGCTATGCTGAGATCTGGCCTCTGTTCGGCTCTGCAAACCAGCTGCTGTCCGCTCTGGCATTGATTGCGTGTGCTGTATTCCTGAAGAAGACCAACCGACAGGGAGTGATGCTTTGGGTTCCCATGTTCTTCATGCTGGTAGTCACCTTCAGTGCATTGGGCATGACGATCGTGAAGCTTGTGAATGCTTTTGCAGCAGGCGGTCTCACTGTCGGAACCTTCCTGCAGCTTGTGTTTGCGGTTCTGCTCCTGATCCTCGGCGTGATCGTAGCAGGCGCCGGTATCAGAAAGCTGTTTGTCAAGAAGAACGAGCAGTAAACTGCATAGATTTAGACGATTGCAGCGACCCGGGTGTACCCGGGTCGCTTTTTACATTCGTTATATGAAAGTTTTACCGTTCCATGGTAGCAACCTTTACATAACGTACCTATACTCAGTTTTGTACAAAACATTCGAGGAGGTACAGTATGAAAAGAAAAATCGTAGTAAGCCTGCTTGCCATGTGCATGGTGACAGGTATGTTCACGGGATGTGGATCGCAGCAGCAAGCGCAGGAGAGCGTACAGACAGTTGAACAACAGCAAGCAACCGTTGAAACAACACAGATCACCCCGGCATCTGTTGAAGTAAAAGAAGCAGTGGCACCAAAGTATGTATTTTTGTTTATCGGCGACGGAATGAGTTATCCTCAGTTCCAGGCTGCTTCCGATTATCTGGGAGCCATCGCAGATGATGATTATGAGAAAGCATTGCCCAGTACAAAATATGATACTCGTGAAGGCGCAGTATTGGACGGCCCTGTAAAGTTGAACTTTATGGATTTTGAGGTTGCAGGTTCTGCAGTAACTTATGATTCCTGCAGCTTTGCCCCTGATTCTGCCTCTACAGCAACTTCCATTGCTACCGGCAAGAAGACCTATTCCGGTATGATCAATGTGGACGAGAGCGGTGCAGTTGAATACGAGACCATTGCAGAGAAGCTTCATGCACAGAAGGGCTGGAAAGTTGGCGTGATCAGCTCTGTAAACATCAATCACGCCACTCCTGCTGCATTCTATGCGCATCAGGCAAGCCGAAACAATTATTATGAGATCGGTTTGGAGTTGGTGGAATCCGGATTTGAGTATTTTGCAGGCGGTGGCTTAAAGAAGGTCACCGGTAATGACAAGGATAAGACAAGCCTCTACGAACTGGCAGAGGCTGCAGGCTACAAGGTGGCTTTTACCCAGAAGGATGCACAGAAAGTGACTGCAGAGGACGGCAAGGTGCTCTTGATCGATGAGCATCTGGCCGATTCCGATGCGATGGCTTATGATATGGACCGCCAGGACGGAGAGTGGGCGCTGGCTGACTATGTGACAAAGGGCATTGAAGTACTGGAAAATGAGAATGGTTTCTTTCTGATGTGTGAGGGCGGAAAGATCGACTGGGCCTGTCATGCGAATGATGCGGGCGCAACTGTGACGGATACTCTGGCAATGGCGGACGCTGTACAGGTAGCAGTGGATTTTGCAGACAAGCATCCGGAGGAGACATTGATTTTGGTAACCGGCGACCATGAGACCGGAGGTTTGACCATCGGATATGCAGGGACAGACTATGATACCTATCTGGACACGCTGGCAAATCAGACCATTTCCTATGCACAGTTTGATGCACAGTATGTGGCTAAGTACAAGGAGAACGGTACCTCATTTGAGGACGCGATGAAGGACGTGGAGGCATTGTTTGGCCTGAAGCAAAGCGGAGAAGAGGGAGACCGGCTGGTGCTCACTGACTACGAAATGGAACGGCTTCGCACCGCATATGATCTGAGCATCTCCGGATACGATGCAAAAGAGTATAGCCAGGAGCAATATGTGCTCTATGGAACCTACAATCCCTTCTCCGTAACTGTTACCCACATTCTGAACAATAAATCCGGCGTGGATTTCACCAGCTATTCTCACACCGGCCTGCCTGTGGCAGTATTTGCAGATGGAAAGGGTTCCGATCAATTCGGAGGATATTATGACAACACAGATATTTATCATAGACTGGCAAAGCTTTTGGACGTAAAGTAGAAGAATTCTTTGAATAAGAGCGAAGAGCGTGCAAGCGCTCTTCGTTTGTTTATGGGAGAGAAGAGTGATGCAGAGACTCAGAAAGAATAAGACGATAGGTCCGGTGATACTCTGGCTATGCCTGTTTATTATTTTGCTGCTGATACCCACCGGATTTGAGGGTGCCTTGTCCTATCGAAATGCCGACCGGGTAAGGGCGGTAGTGCTTTCCACAGATGAGAGTGATATTGTAGATACCGGATTGGTGCGAAGCGGAGAGCAGCGCTGCAAGGTGCGTCTTTTGTCCGGAAAGTTTCGGGATGCAGAGTGTGTGGCAGTGAATCGTTTGAATGGATCTCTTGCTCAGGACAAATTGTTTGCCCCGGGAGATAAGGCCTATGTTGTGGTCAGTTATGCAGACGGACAGATCACAACCGTGTATATGACAGATCATTTTCGCCTGGACAAGGAAGGAATTCTGGTGGGAGCATTTCTGGCGCTGCTGCTGCTTTTTGCGGGAGGTACGGGCGTGAGAGCGATATTATCGTTTGCCGATACGGTACTGCTTCTGTGGAAAGTTTTGATTCCCGGTCTGCTAAAGGGATGGAATCCGATCTATGTGTCACTTGTGATCGTAGTGGTGTTGACATGCCTGGTGTTGAGTCTGATCTATGGTCTGGATCGAAGGTGCCTGGCTGCCGTATCCGGGGCCACGTTGGCAATCCTGGTTACTGCAGTGCTGGGATATTTTTTCACCGATTTATTTCAGATACATGGAGCAGTGATGGAATCCAGTGAGAGCCTGCTCTATGCAGGGTACCAACATCTGGATCTGACGAAAATATTTGTGGCTTCCATTTTCCTGGGTTCCTCGGGTGCTGTCATGGACCTGGCAGTAGATATCTGTTCTGCCGTATATGAAGTGGTGGAGAAAAAGCCTGATATTTGCGCAAAGGAGGCAATCCTGTCCGGGTTTGCGGTGGGAAGGGCAGCCTGCGGGTCCACTACCACGACACTTTTACTGGCTTATTCCGGAAGCTTTATTGCACTTTTGATGGTATTTATGGCTCAGGGAACACCGGTGGCACTCATGCTGAACTATAAGTATGTGGCAGCTGAGATCGTACATACCATTGTGGGATCCTTTGGTTTAGTAACGGTAGCACCTCTCACTGCCATTACCAGTGGAATCCTCCTGACGAATGCAGAAATGAAGAAAAATGAAAGAAAATAACGGAAAAATAAAGATTCTAAACATACAATAAAATCACCCTCACATCTATTGACACTCTTTTGCATGCGTGTTATAACACAAATAGAACAAAGGAAAGGAAACAAAACAAGAGATTCTGAAATGAGTTGTTTGTGTGAGTTCCCTGAAACATCCTGGTTCCAAAGAACAAGGAGTCAACAAGCTATAGAAAGAAAAGGAGTGATTTGTATGTTGAGACCTAGTATTTTTGGAGAAAGTTTGTTTGATGAGTTTTTTGATTTTCCTGCATTTCCGGATTTTTCCGAGTTCGAGAAGATGGAAAACCAGATGAACAGGAAGCTGTACGGACGTCATGCAAAAAACATGATGAAGGTGGACATCAAGGATCGGGAGGATTCCTACGAGATGGATATAGATCTGCCCGGCTTCAAGAAGGAGGAGATCAGTGTTTCGTTGGAGAATGGCTGTCTGACCATCACCGCTGCCAAAGGACTGGATCAGGACGAGCAGGAGAAGGAAACAGGCAGATACATTCGCAGAGAACGTTATGCCGGCGCCTGCCAGAGAAGCTTTTATGTAGGTGAGGACATCAAGCAGGAGGACATCAAGGCTGAGTTCAAGCATGGTGTACTGAAGCTTTTGATTCCGAAGGAGACCCCTAAGCTGGAACAGAAGAATAATCGATACATTGCCATCGAAGGATGATGCAGCGATGGCACATACTCCATCAGACAAGGACGACCCGGTGTGACAGCCGGGTCGTTTCTTATGGGACGGTTCCCGGAAAATGTCCTATTGTACTTCAATAATTCATAACGGTTATAATATGGAAACTATGCGCAGAAACGGTTAAAACTATATAGTTTTACGGTTGACGAATGGGTAAAATACTTCTATACTTTACATGGAGGCTGATTGGCGGAGAAGTGTATAGGCAGATCGCAAAGTGGATCGAGACGGAGCTTGGATGATGGAGGAGTAAGTATATGACCAGAGTGTATTTTGTGCGTCATGCGCAGCCGCAGTTTTCCTGGGCTGACGATCTGACCAGACCATTGACGGAGGAGGGCATGCAGGATCGGAGGATCGTTCTGGAGTTTTTGCAGGATAAGAAGGTGGACGTTTTCTTTTGCAGTCCGTATCAGCGAAGTTATGATACAATTGCCGAGGCTGCGGCTTTTTTTGGCAAGGAGATACATACCGACGCACGTCTGCGTGAGCGCGAGAAGGGCAACGCAACGAGCAATACCCATGATATGTTTCAGAAGCGTTGGGAGGATCACACCTATCATGAGGAGGGTGGTGAATCCATCGCTATGGTGCAGGAGCGCAATATAGCGGCACTCAAAGAGATCCTGACTGCAAATCGTGATAAGACAATCGTAATCGGTACGCATGGCACTGCGTTGAGTACGATTCTGAATTACTATGATTCTTCTTTTGGCTGCAAGGATTTTCTGCGGCTGATCGATTGGATGCCTTTTATTATTGAATTGGATTTTGATGGGGAGATTTTGGTTGGCAAGCAGGAGCACTGTCATGTGGCGAAAGAATTTTTGAGTGATCATTGAGAAATATATCGGTATTGATATATCATGATATCGATTTTCATATATCATTCAAAAGATTTGTGTGCTATGATGATTGATAGGATGCAGGATGATATACAGAACGATATAGCGGGAGAGACAAATCGATATGAACACTACCTACTTAAACTATGCTTTGGAAATCGAGCGAGTAGGCTCGATCTCTCAGGCAGCCCAGAATCTTTACATGGCCCAGCCCAACTTAAGCAAGGCCATTCGCGAGTTGGAGAAGGAGTTGGGGTTTACCATTTTCAAACGCACGGCAAAGGGTGTGAGACCCACCGAAGCGGGAACCGAATTCCTGTATCATGCCAGGCAGATTATGGAACAGGTGAGTGCGGTAGAGCGTATCAGTCAGCGCATTGGTACCGATAAGCTGAAGTATAAAATCTCGATTCCAAGAGGCAGTTATATCGTGGATGGCTTTACATCCTTCCTCTCTGAACTGGAGTTGGAGAAGGGAATGGAGGTCACCATCAACGAGACCAATGCCTTGGGAACGATCAGCAATGTAGCGGACCGGGGGTATAATCTTGGTATCATTCGATACCAGATGTTGGACGAGACTCATTATCTGACCATGCTGAAAAACAATCATCTGACCTATGAGACCATCTGGGAGTTTGAATATGTTCTGGTGATGTCCAAAAACCATCCACTGGCCAACAAGGAGACGATCACGCCGGAGGACTTGTCGGAATATACCAAGATCACCCATGGAGATATTGAACTGCCCCATGTCAGACGTATCAATCACGAAGCTGAGATGACTCCTCGAAATGTGATCTATGTCTATGAGAGAGGAAGTCAGTTTGATCTGCTGACCAATGTCCCTACCACCTATATGTGGGTCTCACCAATTCCACAGAAGCTGTTGGACAAACTTCAACTTGTTCAGAGAATCTGCAGGGCAGAAGATAATCTATATAAGGATGTGATGATCTTCAGAGAGGACTATCACATCACGGAACATGACAGACTGTTCCAGAAAAAAATATATGAATCCAAGGTGGATGTTTCCATGACCGGGATGTAACCAGAACTGCTGCTATATAAAAAAGTATATGGCAGCAGCTTTTCATTTATATTTCCCAAATGAGGCGCCATGTGATAACTTTGTCTCTGGTCGAGAGAAGAAATGATAAATCGTCATAATGATTCATGAGGGAATAGAAGATGCACTTATCAGTCAAAGAAGCTTTGGAAGTATATCGTAATGGTTGTAAGGCTAAGTGTGAGATGCCTACCGGACGCATCATCGGTAAGAGCGTTTTAGCAGGCATGATGATCGCAATGGGCGCAGCGGCAAGCAGCGTAGCAGCGCACAGTATTACCAATGTGGGTTTGTCCAGACTGGCGGCCTCGGTGGTATTCCCGGTGGGTTTGATGATGGTTATTTTGTTGGGCGCTGAGCTCTTCACCGGTGATTGCCTGTTAGTCATCGGTCTTCCTGAAAGAGATATCACCCCTCTCCAGTTTGTCAGAATGCTTGCCATGGTGTTTTTCGGTAATCTGCTTGGAGGCGTGCTGCTTTCCGTTCTTGTCTCCATGAGTGGTCAGTTGGATTACTCAGGCGGTATGTTGGGAGCATACACGATCAAGGTGGCACTGGGGAAGGCAATGCTTACCCCTGCGAAGGCTGTGACCTCCGGTATTCTCTGTAATATTCTGGTGTGTGCCGCTGTGCTGATGGCATTATGCGCGAAGGATGTGGCAGGTAAGCTTCTTGTTTCTTTCTTTGTCATTATGCTTTTCGTTACCGCAGGTTTTGAACACTGTGTTGCAAATATGTACTACATTACAGCCGGAATTCTTGCAAAATACAATCCCTTGTATGCCGCGCAGGCCCTGGAGAGCTTTGGTATCGGCGCTGATCAGCTTGAACTGTTGAATGTAAAAAATATGATCATAAACAATCTGATTCCGGTAACCATCGGGAACATCATCGGAGGAGTTTGCTTCGTCGGACTTCCCTTGTACTACTTAAACTCCGATAAGATTGCTCGGAAGAATGTTGAAGCAGAGAAGGAGGAAACAAAAAATGGCAGCTATTTTGGCAAATATGTGCATGGTCTTGTTCGCTGAGTTGACAGGTGTTGGAGTACTGACCATCATGCTGTATGTCTTTTGGAACAAAATGACCGCTTAGCTGATTGAGAGGTTACGCAACTCACTTACATTGACAATTTCTTTTTTTCAATCCTTTTATAGAGGGTCTGCCCGATTTTTGCGGGCGGGCCCTTTCCCCTTTTTATGGGGTTGTCTCATCCACTGTAACAATTTGGTGCAGCCTTGCATTTGCCAAAAATCTATAACAATAGGTGATGGAGGTACTGCTATGAAAAACATCACAGCACATTCATTGGAAAAAAGGTATAAGGAGTTTGAAACATGCGATGTGCTTACTATGACATATCGAGTGGGGATGTTGTAAGAAAAGTGAGAAGTTTGTTGACGTGCTGCGCTGCAGACCATATAATCAATGAAGTGATTTCCATATATACTTGTCAAAAGAGGCAGAGAGATGAAAGACAAAATCGTGAAAATACTCAAAGGATTTATTACGCCGGATCAGCTGGCAAAGCGTATCGTACTGGTAGTAGTGGCCTGCTCCTTTATGGCCTTCTCCGCATCGCTCCTTTTGCTGGCGGACCTGGGCACGGATTCCTACACCAACATGAACCAGGCGATTGCAAATTACATTGGGTGGACCTTTGGCAACTGGCAGACGCTGATCAATGTGATCCTTTTTATTCTGGTAGTGATCTTTGGTACCGACAACAATCTGGGCTTTGGCACGCTGGCGAATATGTTCCTGATCGGATATGAGGTCGATTTCTTCAGCTGGATATGGTCCAAGGTTTTTCCTGTCGGGTTGTTTGATACCATGGGAAATCGTGTGGCACTGATGATTCCTGCTCTGATCGTGTTCATCATCTCGGCAGCAGTGTATATGAACGCAGGCTTAGGGACTTCTCCCTGTGACGCAATCTCCTTTATCGTGAAGGACAGATGGCTGAAGAAAATACCCTTTACTGCGATCAGAATGACCTATGATTTTCTGCTGATCGCCATTGCTTTTGTCTTCTCCGGCAGGCTGTACCCTGTGACGATCCTGATGGCACTGTTTTTAGGCGCAGCGGTGGAGTATACTGCGAAGCTGATGTTTCGGAGGAAGTAATTATGACCACCAGAGAAGAAGCCTTAGCCTATGCCCTTTCTTTTCCGAAAACCTATCAGGAAGCCCCCTTCCACGATTTCAACTGGCAGCTGGTGAGAGTGGAGGGCTCAAAGAAAGCATT
>JAHBAA010000079.1 GCA_018385425.1 Acetatifactor sp. | reverse complement strand
TCGCAAACGCGCACCTTCGGTGCTCTATTGCCTGCTTCGCAGGCTGTTTGCTCGTTATCGCGGCAAAAAACCAAATGCCGCCTTCGGCGTCGCTTGGTTTGCTTACCTTTTGTCCCAGACTCGCAAACGCGCACCTTCGGTGCTCTATTGCCTGCTTCGCAGGCTGTTTGCTCGTTATCGCGGCAAAAAACCAAATGCCGCCTTCGGCGTCGCTTGGTTTTTTGCTCGCGTACATTATAGCATACAATGGGGCGATATACTACACCGGAATTGAATTCTCCCGGTTCTTCTTCCCACTTCGTTTTTCACGGGAGAATGTAGTCCCGGGAGGAAACACCGGCTTGTTTTCTTCCGCATTTTTTTGTATAATAGAGGTAGTATATCTGAAAGGATTTTGCTCCTATGACGACACTGCAATGGATCCTCATAATCTACCTGTCCACCATCAATCTGTTCGCCTTTACGCTGATGGGCATCGACAAAGAGAAGGCCCGGAGGGGCGCCTGGCGCATTCCGGAGAAGCACCTTTTTCTGTCTGTTATTCTGGGCGGCAGCATTGGCGGTATCCTTGGCATGCAGTTTTTCCGGCACAAGACCAAACACTGGTACTTCAAGTACGGTTTTCCGCTGATTTTTCTGCTGCAGGTGGGGTTGGGTCTGTTTCTGTACGGGAGGTAATAACGAATGCATATCGCACTTTGTGATGACAATGTAGCTGACAGAAAACAATTTGAACGGCTGATGAAGCGGGAGTCCGATCGCCGCGCGGCAACCGACGGCATTCTCTATGTGGATTCCTTCGGTAGTCCCGAGGCGCTGCTGACGAACCCCATGCAGTACGATGTGTTTTACATCGATCTGTGTCATACGGAAGGGACTTCCGGTGCCGATGTGGTCAGTGCCCTCCTGAAAAAAGGGGTGAATGCCCCCATGGTGCTGTGCTGCTCCGAAATCAATTACCGGGTGCTGAACCTGCCGGACAACTGCTTCTTCCTGGACAAGCCCATACGGGTTTCCGAACTGTCCGCCAGCGTAGACCGGGCACTGGAGATCAAGCATGCCGCCAAGGCTATGATCGAGCTGCGGGTGGAGAACGAGACCCGCTATGTCACCGAGGAGTCCATTGCTTATGCTGTGGAGGCCGGTCGCTCTCTGCACATTCATTTCACAGACGGTTCCGTCGTTTCAATTTTGGACAACGCCGTGAATTTTTACGACGGGCTGGATCAGTTTAAGAGTCTGGTAGCATTGTCCGACAAGATCGTCATCAACTTAGATCAGTTGGCGCAGACCGGACTGTTTTCCGCCACAATGAAAGACGGAGCTAAATTTCATATCAGCCCCGCCATTTCCAAACGTCTTCGTCAGGTATTAAGCGAACGTTGATCGCTTTTCCCATCTATTTCTCATGTAATTCAAATTCCAGGCTTACCTCTGCCATTTCCTCCGGCAGGTCTCTTTCGCCTGCCACGTTCAGCAACGGGAAGCCCGACTTCGAAAGATGCACCCGATGATAGGCACTGCATCTGCAGAAATACTTTTCCCTCTCCTGGGCGTGATAAGCGATCATCAGTCTCCCCTCCTCATCATAGAAGAAGGAATTATGACCGGGACCAACGATCCCCTCAATCGACTGTAGGTGTAAGACTGCCGTAGGTTCCTTTTCCCATGCGGAAGCATCCAACAACTCATCGCTGACTTTTGCCTTCAGATACCCTACTACATAGGCCGGTCCGCAGGCCGCTCCGCCGGAAAAAGCCAGATAGATCGTCTCTCCTAAGAGCAGCGGGTAAGGTCCCTCATTATTGATCGTTCCGGATTGGTTTTCCCAACCGAACAGCGGTCTGGACAAAAGCACCGGTTCCGAGGTCAACTGCCAGGGTGACTCCTTGTCCGTGGCTGCAATGTATAGCATGGAACCGGTGTCCTGCTTTGAGCCGATGCCATAGCGATAGGACCATACCAGATAGTTTTTGTCTCCCGCCTCAAAATGAGTCATATCCAATGTGATCCCGTCCTCGGTAAGATAGGAGCCATCCTGCCTGCGCACCCGAATGGGATCCTCCCAATCCTCAGCCCGCATGATCTCTCCGCCCTCCTTCAGGCGCATCATATGACACTGGGGCCCCCAATTCTGATCACTGACTGCAAAGAGAAGATAGAGTCTTCCGCCGATCACATGAAACTCCGGTGCCCAGAAGGTCTGGCAGAGACCTCGGGCCTCATCATAGTCCAGGATACACTTCTCCTCTGCTCCCTCCACAAAGAGTCCCTTCACGGAATCTGCACACCGCACATACAGACCGATATCATTCCGATTGTCATTTGTTGCGGTAAAGTACCATTTTCCTTCCCATGCGAAGATCACAGGATCCGCCAGGCCCACAGTGAGGGGAAAACCGGTGTCGATGGCTTCCATTCTTCCCTGAATCCGGTAGGAATTGTTTTCCAGTCTCTCCAGGGATGCTTTCTCCCAGCAGATTGGCTTTTCATCCACCGATCCATCCGAATAAGTCACGGTTCCGCGAAGTTTCTCCAACTCCTCCGGACTTTCCAGAACAACCCGTTCCGGCAAGGACACACTGACTGCCTGCAGAGGGATCCAGCGCTCCCGGATTCCCGGAATCAACTCCTCCGGAAGTGAGATCCTCTCCCATATTTCTTTGAAGTCAGCCTCTGCCGCACTCTCCCGGAAATGCACAAAATCCTCAGTCTCCCAAGCGATCCACCGATTCTCTTCTGTCCGGACCGGTTGCCCCAGTCCATCTACCTGCTCTCCGACGATAAAATAGGTATTTCCCCTTCGGAATACTCCGGGCGAACGAACTCCCCGCTCCTCCAAAGTATTGTCTCCGCAAATCTTCGCCTTTGGAAACAGAATTCCATAGTTCTGATTCAGGGGCTTCTCCTCTTCTCCCTCGACTTGCAGCGCCATATGGACGCTGTTTGCCAGTGCGCTGGGGTACTCCTCCCCCAGAATTTCACGGGTATACACTCTCAGATATGCCATACGCCTCTCCTCCGAATCTACTTTCCTCATCCCCGAAATACCTCTGCCACTTCACTGCCTTCTTTTACAAAAGCAATAAACTGATCGATGGGCGCTTCACAGGTCACCCACTGTCCGCCGGGCAGAATCTCCCAGGTGTTCACATTCTGCCAGCTTCCCTCCGGCAGATAAACCTTTCGCAAGGTACAGCCCTGTTCTGTGATGGGTGCAAAGAGAATCTCCTCGCCGAACATGTACTGGTCCTCCAGCTCGTAGCACACCGGATCTGTGTAATAGTCGAAGAACATAGGCCGCATGATGGGCTTGCCCTCTGTGGAAGCAACGTCCATGTACTTGCAGATGTAAGGCTTCAGGCGCTCCCGCAGCTTCACCAGCTTTGCCAGGATCTCATAATTCTCCTCACCGAAGCTCCAGATCTCGTTCTCGCCGCCGGTGCGCTCCTTGATTCCCGGAAAGCGGTCGGTCTGCTCCGGGGTGCGGATCCTGGCACCGTGTAATCTCATCACAGGGCAGAATACGCCAAACTGTGCCCAGCGAACGATCAATTCCCGAAAGTATGGACTTGTGGTGTCCCCGGAATGGAATCCTCCGATATCACTGTTCCACCATGGAATACCGCTCATCGCCATGGACAGACCGGTCTTGACGCTCATCCGCAGGTTTAGGAAGGTGGAGCCGATATCTCCGTTCCAAACCAGGGAACCGAACTTCTGGCTGCCCGGATAGGCCGCTCTGGTGAGTAAGATGATCTCCTCTTCACCTGCCTCCTTCAGTCCGTCGTAGAAAAGCTTGCTGTAGTAGTAAGGGTACAGCATTGCAGTCTGTGCGCCATTGCCCGCATAGAATTTCAGATTGGAAAACTGTTGGGGATGTACCTCAGGCTCTGCCTCGTCCAGCCAGAAGTTGTGAATGCCCAGATCATAGTAATTTTTCTTCACCTTGTCCCAGACAAAGGGTCCTGTCTTGGGATGGGTCACATCGATAAAGGTCTGTTGGCCATAAAAGTCAAATGTACCGTATTGCCCACACTCGGTGCGCACCAGCATATTGCCGTCATTCATCTCCCGATAATTTTCGCTGGCGGGATTGATGGTAGGCCAGATGGAGACGATGGGCTGCACTCCCATCTCCTGAAGCTCCCTGCACATTGCTTCCGGATCCGGCCAATATTTCGGATCAAATTTCCACTCCCCCTGCTCTGTCCAGTGGAAATAGTCAATGACGATGGCAGCCAGGGGCACACCTCTCTTTTTGTACTCTCTCGCCACCTCCAGCACATCCTCCTGGCACTCATAGCGAAGTCTGCTCTGCCAGAAGCCCGCTGCCCAGGCGGGAAACTTTGGCGCGTAACCGGTGAGATCACAGTAGATCTTCATCACATCGGCAGGTGTCTCACCGGCGTAGACCAGATAGTCTGCCTGATAGGCGCTGTCAGCCACCCACATGATATGATTCTTGGTCGTCTCACATCGGCCGGGAGCGGGATTGTTCCAGAAAAACCCATATCCTAAAGAAGAATAGAGCACAGGCACTGCGGACTTGGTATTATAGTGCAACAGATTACAGCTGCTGCCGGCACGATCGAAGAAGTCCTCCTGCTCCTGCCCCAGACCGTAGAAGTGCTCCCCGGGATTGGATTCAAAGATCACCTTTACCTGATAGTGATCACCTTCCGTGTGCAGATTTCTGCAGGTATAATCTCCCTCAAATTTGGTGCGAAGAATAGAGACTCCATCTCTGTAAAACGTGATGATTCCGCCATACCAGGGAGTTCCTGCGTCCACCGTGACTGACATCATGCCATTGATCAGGGTAGCTTTGTTTCCGTCTGACTCTACCGTTACCTCTGCCCCTTCCTTCGCGGGCAGCAGGGTCCAGTTCTCCTCTGACAGTTTGCAGTTCTTGGTCGACCTGCAGCGAATACAGTTGGGTCCGTAGGGTTCCAACACTGTCAATTCATCTCTTCTCTCAAAAATAATACGATTGTTCTCCACCGTGATGCTCATTTGCGTTCTCCTTTCAGCAATCGGTTCCGACAAAAAGCTTTGCCATTCGCTTTGTCTTGCCTCCAGTATATTGCTTCTATAGGGAAAAATCTTGCATTTTTATGCTTCTGTCTTGCACAATTTTGTTTTTCTATGTAAAATGAGAAAAGAGAGCAGAAACTCCTGCAGCAGCCTTATTTCAAGCAAATCGGTGTTTTTCTCTCCTGAATACCTTGAGGAATTGAGCCATATCACTTGCACAATTATGCGGTCCGAAAGTTTCTATGAAAGCAAAACAGTTATCTCACACAGAAAAAATCATACATAAGACCGGTTCCAGTCCCTTCTCCCTGCATTTCACGGAGGTTCCCTTCGGGCAAAGCAGTGCTCTCTATCTGCATTGTCATCCTGAGGCAGAGTTCTTTCTGTTAGAATCAGGGACCCTGGATTTTGAGGCAGAATCCGGACATTACACCCTGCAGCCCGGAGACGGGATTTTCATTCCTCCGGGAATGCTTCACCAGGCCCTCCGGACGGATACCGGAGAAGCATCCTGCAGGCACTTCGCTGTTGTCTTCTCCACGGAGCCCCTGGCAAGATGTTTCCCCACGGGAAGCCCCTACTTTGAGGCGCTCACCTGCCATCGGCAGGATTGTGTCTTCCCGTTATCCGCAGCCTGTCCGGAGCATGCACAGCTGCTGTCGTACATGAGGGACATTCTTCGTTTTCGGGAGGCAGAGCCTTGCTCCTGCGAACTCTATCTGCAGGGGCTGCTGTTCGTATGCTGGCAGGAGCTGTACAATCTTCACCTGTCCAAGATAACCGCATCCTCAGAGGATACTGCGCTTCGCAGAGACCTGCTGCGAAGTCTGGATTATCTGCAAGCTCATTACGCTGATCCTCTGTCCTTAAGTCAGCTGGCTCAGTCCGCCGGCTACAGCGAAAGTTATTACTGCCGAAGTTTCCGTCGTTACACAGGCTCCACGCCCTTTGAATACCTGAATCGGATCCGCATCGCAAAATCCTGTGAGCTGTTGGCCGCCACCGACAAAAAAATAACTGAGATCGCCTCCCTGGTAGGGTTCAACAATATCAGTTACTTTAACCGTATGTTTACAAAGATCATGGGTGTCGCACCCGGCGCCTATCGAAGGAGCTGAGGGCAGACTCTCCTCTGTTCAAACACTTCTCACTGTGCTATACTAACAATGAATCACACTTGGATAGGAGAAGCTTATGCTTGCACTGCAGATTACATCCCTGAAAAAATTTATGGGTCAGCTGCTGGCCACAGATACCTTCGACTGCTTTCTGCTGGAGGAGGCCATGGTCAAGGCGGCAAATACCATCTCGATCGATGGGAGAATCAACAAAGAATTCTATACGGAGGGCATACCGGAGTCAGACCGGCCGGATCTGCCCTATGAGTTTCGCCCCTGGAGTGAGATCAAAAGTCTCTGTTTTGATCTGATCAAGGGAAAGCGGACGCCTCTGGCCTTTCGGTTTGTACTGCATCTGAAACCGGAGCAGGTCACCTCATTGTTAGCGGGGAGCGACTGCAGCGCAGTCTCCGATCTGGTCAAGGCTTTTGCCGTCACCATCCGTTTCGATGGAACGAAGGCCACAGTCACCACCGGTACCGCCTTTACCACCTTCGTCCTCTCCAAGGAGCCGGATGCCATCTGGGACAAGGCCCTGCAGAAATACTTTCTGCAGAAGGGAATCGATTATGAGCTGCTGGA
>JAHBAA010000058.1 GCA_018385425.1 Acetatifactor sp. | reverse complement strand
GATCCAGATCCGCGTGGACAACCTGTTCAAGGATGTACTCGGATACCTGCCCCTGGAGATTTCCTCCCAGGCAGACGCAGACGGTTTCTACACCGCTTCTGCTGCCCTGGATCGATCCACCACCGGAATTCACGACCTCTTCCTGGTGTTTGCAGGAGAGAATCTGGAAGTGAAATCCTGGCAGTTCCAATAAAAAACTAACCCGGCAGGCTCCCATAAAAAGAGAAACCTGCCGGGTTTTTGTATTCCTCTATGACCACCATCTGCCTCCTCCCCGGGATTGCGGCTTCTCTGTTGCCTTTCCACCGGGACTTCCGGTCTTCCTGTGCCATATTCCGGCGCCCACCGGAAAACTGCAAAAAAGGCGCCCGGTCGGGTTCTCCGAATCCAGCCTTGCGAGGCTTCCGTCGTCGTTTTTGCACTGCCAGCATCCACCGAGGGCAACTGTCTGAGCCTTGCGAAGCAAGGCGAGTTTGCCCGAATGGATGCGAAAAAGGCGTGCGAAAACGACAGGAAACGCAGCAGGTGGATCGGGAGAACCCGACCGGGCGCCGGGGGTGCAGAACCCGACCGGGCGCCGGGAGTACAGAACCCATCCGGGCGCCGGGAGTACAGGAAGGCGCCGGGAGATTACTCTGTGATGGAGGCTAACAGCTGCAGGAATGCGGAGTTCCAGTAGATGGTGACCTCATTGGTGGAGTAGCTTCCGGTCATATCGCAGAAACACTTTGCGGGCGGCACATCCTTCGACAGAAGACCCTTCGCAACCGCATCTGCCAGCCAGCTGCAGGGACCGCCGGACACCATACCCGGCATCGCCTTGCCCAGAAAACCGGAGGGCCTGTGATGAGGATGCTTGATGGAGTCAGTGCCGCAGTCGGATACATAACTGATGCCCATAGGATTGCGGCCCAACAGATAGTGGATCTGAGCACCGGCAGCCCGAAGATACTTCTCGTCGCCGGTCAGCTTCCAGGCATCATAGAGATGCAGTCCATTGTTGGCAACGTCCAGATTGCTGCCCCAGGGATAGACCTTGGAACCCAGAGCGGTACCGTAACCGTCCGCCTCGTAGAGAGCCAGAATCTTGTCCGCAAGAGAGATCATGGAAGCCTTGATCCTGGACTTCAGTGCTTCATCCACGGGACGATCTGTGGAAAGATAAGCCAGGTTGCCGTAACTGCCCATCTCTACCCAACCATACCCGTGGTAGAGACTCTCTGCAGCCAACGCCTCGAAGTCTGCACGATATTCCTCATCGCCAAAGGTCTTGTACAGCTCGGCAGCAGCCCAGTAGCGCTCGTCCAGATCCTGGGGATCACCGTATTCGCCGGTGGTGATCTCCGGAGGATTGACGAAACCGCCGGGAAGCTCCATTGACTTCATTGCGGCATAGGCACGCTTGGAGCACTCCGCAAGCTTTGCGGCATAGGCGGGATCATATTTCTCATAGAAGGGAACTGCCATTGCACAGACAGCGGCGAAATCGCCGGTTGCCGTCACGGATACAGGGCTGATGATCATGTCCTCTTTCTCGTCTTCGGGCATGATAAAGCTGCAGAAGTGAGCGCAGGAAGCCTTGTGATACAGAGCACCGTCCGCACGCTGCATCTTCATCATCCAGTCCAATTCGTATTTACACTCTTCCAGATAAGCGGGAAATACACTTTCTGCGTGTTTGTCAGGGCAGGCGTAAGCGGCTGCCCACTTTTCATTGCGGGAATAGGCGTAGAGCAGCTGAGCCACAGCCATGGCACCGGGACCTACATAACGGCCGTAGTCTCCGGCATCATGCCAACCGCCGGTGACATCCCGTGTATCGGAGCCGTCCAAAGTCCTTCCGATGCCGGTGTGACAGGCAGGATGAGCAAAGAGACCGCAAGCCTCCTTCGGCAGATCCATGCCGCAGCGCTGAAGATAGAAGAAGTCCATCGCCTTTCGGAACACATCGTCATACACATCCTCTCCGACAGCAAATACCTCGGATTCACAGTTGTCCTCGGTGCGCACATAGTACAGACCGGGAGCGGTCACTGCGGAAAAATCCCCCACATAATCGATTTCTCCTGCCGCCTTGTTGTCAATGCGAACATCCGCGACACCGCCATAGACGCCTGCACCGTCGCTGCGAAGCACTTCAAACTTCATAGGCTGCTCACAGCGGATGGTCAGCTTTTTTTCGGCGCCCGGCAGATAGCCGCACTGATCGATAAACACCTTTTTATACATTTTCGTTCCCCTTTCCAATATCGTATTTCTTTTTCCGACAATATGATATGTATCATTGTGCCATGTACTGAATGAAAAGTCCATGCATTTTCTTGTCTGCTTTCACAGGGAAGCCTGCTTTGTCACGCTTCCTCTTCTTCAGAGGGCGCATAGGCTCTCACCGAAATCCCGTTGACGGTGACTTCTCCGGACAACCGGATGACCAGACAGTCGCTGCCGTCGATTTTGCGGGTCTCCAGCAGGTCGGTGCGGTCGGGACTGACCTTGATGACCACATCCGGCGTCTTCACCTCGAAGCTTCGGCTGCTCATTACATTGCCGGCGTACAGCTCGGCGGCAGACCCCGCACAGGTGTCATATTTTTCATCAAAGGCTGCCAGCTTCTCGTTGGATACGCCGCTGTCTGCCAGAATGGTCTTCACTTCGTTTTTGTCCAGAATCAGGGGAGTAGGTTCATCCTTGTGCTCCTCAGCCAGCTGCGTCATACGATCGTGGATATTCTTGACTGTCTCCACGTCACATTCCTCCTCCAGCGTCTCCTCGATCAGGGCGTGGAAGGTCTCCTTCTGACTGCCTGCGGACATGGGCAGGGGACACCCGAACAGTGCTGTCACAAAGTTCTCGTTCAGCTCCTCCGGATCCTTGGAGTAGTAGAGTACACTGTGAATATCGGAGGTACGGTCGTTAAAGGCAGGGAAGAGGAAACCGGTTGCGGGCATGCTGACCACTCGGTCTCTCACACGATTCTGAAACACATTTTCCACGGAGTTGTAGCTTAAGGCAGGCTTGGACAGATCTACGGGACAAATGCAGCCCATGATAAAGTGAAAGACTTCATCTGAGGCATCCTCCATCTCCAGTCCGTCGGAGGATCTGCCGGGTACATCATAGGAATCGTGGATCAACAGGATCAGGTAATTCCCCACATATTCATAGGTTTCAATGACCCTGTCATAGAAAACTGTCAGCAGCTCCTCGTCATTCAGACCGCTGTCCCGCAGCCGCAGGAGAAACTCCTGGGTGCCTCCTTCCGCCTCTGTCTCCAGAGGAAAGTCCAGCGTCATAAGATTTTTTCCCAAGGTGCCGGTGAGATTCTTGCGCAGGATCTCAAAATATTTGTACATCTCCTCCTCTTCCAGAGCGAGGAAGGCCTGGGAAAACTGTAACTTTTTTTCTTTCTCGTCATCTACGTAGCAGCCGCATATCTTTGTGACAGAGCACTTCTTGGGAGTGAACTGCTTCTTGATTTCTGCGATTTCCTGTTTTGTCATGTCGGTGATCCTTTCTGTCGTATGCAGGGGCGGTGCCCCTTTTTTGTTTTTAAGTATATGTCATTTGGCGGGGAAGGGCAAGGGGAGGAACAAACTTTTGCCCGGGAAAAACAATCCCGGGAATTTTGAGGAGACTCTTGTGGAAAAACTGCTTGTGTGGTAGTATGAATATAGGTTTTTGTGCGCTCCGGGTCTGATCGTATCGGATCATGCAGCGCAGGAAACAGACGATAGAATCGATACGGAGGATAGGATTTATGAGCAAAGGCAACGGATTTGTAGCAGAGTTTAAGAAATTTATCATGAAGGGCAATGTGATGGACATGGCAGTCGGTGTCATCATCGGCGGAGCGTTTACCGCCATCGTCACCAGCCTGAACAAGGATATCCTGACCCCTTTCCTGGGATTGTTCGGCGGCATGGACTTCAGCAACTTCTTCATTCAGCTGACCGGCGACACCAAGTATGCGACCCTGGCAGAGGCACAGGAGGCAGGTGTTGCGGTTCTGGCCTACGGCAACTTCATCACCGCAGTGATCAACTTCCTGATCACCGCTTTCGTGATCTTCTGCCTGGTAAAGTTTATCAACAAGATAAACTCCATCGGCAAGAAGCCTGAGGCACCTGCGGCTCCCACCACCAAGAAGTGCCCTTACTGCAAGAGTGAGATCGCCATTGATGCAGTGAAGTGCCCTCATTGTACTTCTGATCTCCAGAAATAGACGTAAGGATGGGCCGGCGGATTCAGACGGCAAATGGACAGTTTTGTCAGATGGGACAGTACACATGCAAAAAAGACTGGTTAAGAAAATATTGAGCCCGGTGCTGGTTTTGATGCTTGCCCTCTCCCTGACCGGATGCGGCGAGACGTCGGAGGCAATGCAGGGGATTACGGAGAAGATTCAGAATCTGGACTATCAGGGTGCCCTGGAGGATCTTCAGCTGGCTCAGGAGAGTGGGGAGGATCTGCGCCTTTGCGAGCGTTCCCGAGGGATCGCATACATCGGGTTGTCCATGTATGATGAGGCCATCGAGGCTTTCTTAAGGTGCCTGTCGTTAAGCGACGGGTTTCCCCGGGAGATGGATTACGACACCAACTTTTATCTGGCCGCAGCGTACACGAAGAGCGGCAGATATGAGGAGGCACTGAAGGTATACAATGCCATATTGGACTTGGATGCTGACAGGGAAAACGCCTATTTCCTTCGGGGGAATGTGGAGATGAACCTGGGGATGACGAACGAAGCCATCAAGGATTTCGATCAGGCGGTGAAGATGCGCCCCAAGGATTACGATATGCTCATCGATATCTACGAGATCCTGCAGTACTTCGGACAGACGGACGCCGCCAAGAATTACCTCCATCAGGCTCTTTCGGCTGAGGATAAGGATATGGATCCCTACGTCACAGGGAGAATCTACTATTATCTGGGAGACTTCCAGAAGGCGTCTATCGCATTGGAGGAGGCCAAGGATAAGGGCGGAGAGAAGAGTTATCTGTATCTGGGATTGGCCTATGAGGCGATCCACGATTACAACTATGCAGCCAGCGTGTACAACAGCTACCTGGGCAAATATGAGGGAAGTGCACAGATCTATAATCAGCTGGGACTCTGCGAATTGCAGAAGAAAGAGTATCTCAAAGCACTGAATGCCTTTCAGACCGGAAAGCAGCTGAACGACAGCACCATGCAGCAGAGCCTTTGCTTTAATGAGATCGTTGCCTATGAGCGTTTGGGAGAGTTTGAGACGGCCTATGAACTGATGGGCGAATATATCAGAAATTATCCCGATGATGAACAGGCGAAGAGGGAATATGAATTCCTTTCTACGAGATAGAAAAGACCAGCCTGATATCAGGCAAAAAGGAGCAGATATGATCAACAGATTGATTTCAAAGATCAGACAGACCAATGCCCCCATCGTGGTGGGCTTGGATCCTATGATGAAGTTTGTACCTGAGTACATCAAGAAGAATGCTTTCAAGGAGCACGGCGAGACCTTAGAGGGTGCCGCAGAAGCGATCTGGCAGTATAACAAGGGAATCGTGGATGCCATCTATGATCTGGTTCCCGCAGTGAAGCCGCAGGTTGCCATGTATGAGCAGTTCGGCATTCCGGGAATGATCGCTTTCAAAAAGACAGTAGATTACTGTAAGGAGAAAGGGCTGGTTGTCATCGGAGACATCAAGCGCGGTGATATCGGATCTACCTCCGAGGCTTACGCAGTCGGACATCTGGGCAAGGTTCAGGTGGGAAGCAATTCCTTTGCAGGCTTCGATGAGGATTTTGTCACGGTGAATCCTTATCTTGGTTCTGACGGTGTGAAGCCTTTTACGAAGATCTGTGCGGAGGAGAAGAAGGGAATCTTCGTGCTGGTGAAGACCTCCAATCCTTCCAGCGGTGAGTTCCAGGATCGCCTGGTGGATGGCAAGCCTCTCTACGAACTGGTGGGAGAGCAGGTAGCGGCATGGGGCGCTGAGTGCATGCCTGACGAGGGAGACTACAGCTATGTGGGTGCAGTGGTTGGCGCTACCTATCCCGAGCAGGGCAGGCTTCTCCGTAAGGTAATGCCCAAGACCTTCATCCTGGTACCCGGCTACGGTGCTCAGGGAGGGAAGGGTGCTGATCTGGTTCACTTCTTCAACGAGGACGGCCTGGGTGCGATCATCAATTCTTCCAGAGGAATCATCGCTGCCTACCAGCAGGAGCAGTATGCAGCATACGGCGAGACGGGCTATGCGGATGCATCCAGAGCGGCAGTGATCGCAATGCAGGAGGATATCGCACAGGCTCTGAACAACAGATAGAGGAATTGCCTGAGCAAAGAATAGAATGAGAAAGGTTAGGATAAGACAATGGTAATTACATGTTTGGATTTGGAAGGCGTATTGGTCCCTGAGATCTGGATCGCATTTGCCGAGGCAAGCGGGATTCCGGAGCTGAAGAGAACCACCAGGGATGAGCCCGATTACGATAAGCTGATGAAATGGCGTCTCGGCATTCTGAAGGAGCACGGTCTCGGACTGAAGGAGATTCAGGAGACCATCGCCAAGATCGATCCGATTCCCGGCGCGAAGGAATTTCTGGACGAACTTCGTTCCTTCTGTCAGGTGATCATTATCAGCGATACCTTCACCCAGTTTGCCACTCCGCTGATGGAGAAGCTGGGCTGGCCTACCATCTTCTGCAACACCCTGGAGGTGGCAGAGGACGGCGAGATCACGGGCTTTAAGATGCGCATCGAGAATTCCAAGCTGACCACAGTGAAGGCACTGCAGTCCATCGGATATGAGACCATTGCCAGCGGTGACAGCTACAATGATCTGGGCATGATCCGGGCCAGCAAGGCAGGCTTCCTGTTTAAGAGTACGGACAAGATCAAGGCGGATAATCCCGATCTGCCCGCATATGAGACCTACGGTGAACTGATGGCGGCAATCAAGGCAGCAATGTAAAGAACAAATGGATAGACTGACTCTCCCCATCCTTTCGATGAGGAGAGTTTTCTTGCTTAGAAGAATTTGCAGGAGAAGAACAGTTTTCAAGGAGTGGAACAGTTTTCCCTGCATAAGAGGATAACGAGGAGAAGAAAAGGATGCATAAAAGGAGTAAAAGATTTGCAAATTTATTGGCTATGATGGCCCTGGCTGTGAGTGTGACGGGGTGTGGCAGCAGTGCAGCGGTGGACAGCTCATCCAGTGATCTGACAGAGTCTTCGCGAAGTCAGCTGAGCAGTTCTTCGATCCAGGAGAGCAGTGAGAGCAGTCGGCCTATGGATGAATCCGTCCTGACTTCAGAAGAAGTGGCCGCTGTGATTCAGGACTACTTAGAGGATCACGCAAAGGAGCAGGCGTCCCTGGAGACACAGATAGCCTCTCTGGAAGCAGAATTGGCCTCTCTGGAGGCCGAGGCAGCAGCATCCTCTGAGGCAGCAGCGTCTTCCGAGGCAGCATCCTCTTCTGCGGAGGAGGCGTCCGATCTTCCCTCCAAGGAGGAAAACATTCCCACCAAGAGCTACACCGTCAGTAAGAAGTACGGTTCTGCAGGGGATATCAAGGGGAAAACGCTTCTCATGTCCATTTTCGCGGACGAGGCAGACAGCAGCTGGAACTGGGAGGATCAGGAGGATATGGCACTCTATTCCAAAATGTATTACAGGCTGGAGACTGCCTGCAATTGGCTGGAGAAGCAGTGCCGGACCTACGGTGCGGAGTCAGAATTTGTCTGGGACTGGATGGAGAACGCAGATCTTTACAAGAGGGCTTCGTTTACCGAGAAACTGATCCGTTCGGATGGGGGCGGTTATAAGACGCAGAAGAAGTGGATCCAGGACAACGTGGATGTAGAAGGCACACTGAAAAAATATGATGCGGACAATATTATTTTCCTGTTCTTCTTTGATTCTGCTCCGGAAGACGCGCCGAATCCCTGGTCTATCAGCATCGACTGCGGAGAGATGTGTGATCTGGAGATTTGTGATTTCTTCGTGCGGTACCGGGAATTTGAGGTGGAACCCAATACCATGGCGCATGAGTTCCTTCACTGCTTCGGCGCGCCCGATTTGTATTATTCCAATGACAAGATTCCGCAGAAGTATGTAGACCACCTCAAGAAGACGAAGAGCAAGGATATTCTGTATATGGTCTACGACAGTGAAGAGATAAAAGAGACCTTCTCTGATTTGGATGCATACTACGTAGGACTGACAGATTCCTGCGCAGATATGGAGAAATGGGGTCTCGGCAAGAGTTCTTATGTGAAATAAGAGGTTTATGGGGGACATGCGGGGCACAAAATGAGAAGCTTTTGACGAAAGAACGGCTGTGCCTGCCAAAGAAGAGCGTGTCGGACGAAAGGAAAAAGAATAGATTATGAAAAAATATGTGGACTATATCTGTGAGATCACGAAGGAGCTGCTGGCCATTGACAGTCCCACAGGGTATACAAAGAAGGCAGCAGAGTTTGTTGCCCGGGAATATGAAAAGCTGGGCTATCGTCCAGTCATCACTGTGAAGGGCGGTGTCCTGGTTGAGATCGGCGGGGAAAGGGCAGATGACGGTCTTGTGCTGGCTGCCCACGCTGATACCCTGGGTGCCATGGTGAGCCAGATCAAGGCAAACGGTCAATTAAAGGTTTCTCCTCTTGGCGGGATGAACCCCAACAATGCGGAGGCGGAAAATTGTCGGATCATCACCCGGTTTGACGGTGTTTTCCAAGGAACCTTTCAGCTGAACAATGCCTCCATCCATGTGAACGGAGAGTACAATGATACCAAGAGAAAGTACGATGCCATGGAGGTAGTGCTGGACGAAAAGGTTGGGTCTGCAGAGGACACGAAAAAACTGGGGATCCGGGTGGGAGACATTGTTTGCTTTGATCCCAGAACTACCATCACAGACAGCGGTTACATCAAGAGCCGTTTTCTGGATGACAAGCTGAGTGTGGGAATTCTCCTGGGATATGCAAAGTATTTGAAGGAGGAAGGGGTGACCCTGTCCAGAAAACAGTATCACTACATTACGGTCTACGAAGAGGTTGGTCATGGCGGAGCAGCCTCCATTCCGGAAGGTGTGACGGAGATGATCTCCGTGGATATGGGCTGCGTGGGCGATGGTCTGGATTGTACCGAGCATCAGGTATCCATCTGTGCGAAGGACTCACACGGTCCCTACAATTATGATGTGGTCACCGGCCTGATCCGGGCTGCAGAGGAAGCGGGTGCCGACTATGCAGTGGATGTCTATCCCTACTATGGCTCCGACGTAGATGTGGCGCTGAGCGCAGGGTACGACATTCGCCACGGTCTCATCGGCTCCGGAGTGTATGCCTCCCACGGCTACGAGAGAAGCCACAGGGACGGCGTGGAGAACACACTGAAGCTTTTGGCGGCATACTGCAGGTAAGGAGCGATCTGCTTGTGCCCGGTCCGAACTGCCCCACCGCCACAAGGCACTTTTCCTTTGTCCCACAGAGGTGTCCTTTCCGTCCACCTTTGCGAGGCTTTCGTCGCAAGGTTTGTGCTGCCAGCCCCCACCGAGGGCACTGTTTGAGCCTCGCTAAGCGAGGCGAGTTTGCCTGAATGGGGGCGAAAAAGGCGCACGAACCGAGCAGAAAACGCAGCAAGTGGATGG
>JAHBAA010000050.1 GCA_018385425.1 Acetatifactor sp. | reverse complement strand
GTATGCAGCGTCTATGAGCGTACGATCGTGCTGTTGAATGTGGGCAATATTATCGATATGAAGTGGGTGGACAAGTATGATCCATCCGCAGTGCTCTACGTATGGCAGGGCGGACAGGAGGGCGGCAGCGGTGTGCTGGATGTGTTAAGCGGTGACGAGTGTCCTTCCGGAAGACTTTCCGACACCATTGCATACGACATCAAGGATTATCCCTCCACCGCATATTACGGAGATACGCTGGAGAATAAGTACGCGGAGGATATCTATGTGGGATATCGCTATTTCTCCACCTTTGCACCGGAGAAGGTACAGTATCCCTTTGGCTTCGGACTGTCTTACACGCAGTTTGAAGTAAACGGCGAAGTGAAAGCGGCTTCTCTTACCGCCGGAGGAAAGGTTACCGTTGAGATCTCAGTGAAAAATATCGGCCGGGTTGCCGGCAAGAATGCCGTGCAGGTATACTGCCAGGCACCCCAGGGAGAATTGGGCAAGCCTGCGAGAGTGTTGATCGCCTACGGCAAGACGGAGGTATTAATGCCCGGTGAGACGCAGGTGCTGCAGCTGGAGGCTCCGGTATCCGCCTTTGCTTCCTTTGACGATACCGGCCGAACCGGACAGAAGTCCTGCTTCGTACTGGAGGCGGGGGAATATCGCTTCTACGCGGGAGAAAATGTGCGGGATGCCGGACTGATCGGCAGCACATCTATCGACACATTGGCAGTGACGGAGCAGCTCTCCGAGGCCATTGCGCCTGTGAAGGCGTTCCGGCGCATGAAGCCCGCATGTGCCGATGAGAAGGGTGTGTACAGTGTGGACTGGGAGGATGTGCCTCTTCGCACCATCGACCCCATGGAAAAGCGTGCGAGCAACCTGCCCAAGGAGGTTCCCTACACCGGGGATCAGGGGTATAAGCTGTCCTTTGTGGAGGAAGGCAGAGTGACCATGGAGCAGTTCCTGGCCCAGCTTTCCGACGAAGAACTGTGCTGTATGATCCGCGGCGAGGGCATGTGCTCGCCCAAGGTTACCGCCGGTACCGCCGGAGCTTTCGGCGGTGTCACGGAGAGACTGCAGTATTTCGGTATTCCTGCAGGGTGCTGTGCGGATGGACCCAGCGGCATCCGTATGGACTGCGGTACCATCGCTTTCGCCATGCCAAACGGTACCTGTCTGGCCTGCTCCTTCAACGATGCGTTGATCGGGGAACTGTATGAGTACGAAGGTCTGGAGCTTCGCAAGAACAAAGTAGATACCCTGCTGGGGCCCGGTATCAATCTTCATAGAAATCCCCTGAACGGCAGAAATTTTGAGTATTTCTCCGAGGATCCTCTGCTCACAGGAAGAATGGCGGCGGCTCAGCTACTGAGTATGCAGAAGTACGACGTGACCGGTACCATCAAGCATTTTGCCTGCAACAGTCAGGAGCACAGCAGAAACTTTGCCAATGCCGTCGTCTCCCAGAGAGCACTCAGAGAATTGTATCTGAAGGGCTTTGAGATCGCAGTGAGAGAGGGACAGGCCAGATCGATCATGTCCTCCTACGGACCCATCAACGGTATCTGGACCGCGGGAAACTATGATCTGCTGACGACAGTGCTTCGAAACGAGTGGGGGTACGCCGGTATTGTGATGACCGACTGGTGGGCAAAGGCCAATGACGAGGGTCAGCCGGCTTCCTTCCAGAATACCGCGGCAATGGTGCGCGCCCAGAATGATCTGTATATGGTGACCGGTGATTCTTTGAGCAATTCCAATGAGGATAACTCCATGGAGAAGCTTGCTGACGGTTCCGTATTCCGGTCTGAGTATGTGAGAAGTGCGGCCAATATCTGCAGATTCCTGCTGCAGTCTCCCGCATACCTTCGCATGGTGGGTAAGGAGACCGACCTTGACAGAGAGCTGCAGCGCCTGGCAGAGCAGGAGATGTCCGTGACCGGCAATATGTTCAAGCTGGAGATCTTTGAGGAAGCGGATGTGGATGAGACCTGGATCGATAAGGCGAAAGGAAAATCAACCACTTTGGAAGTGACTGCGAAGGAGCGGGGATTGTTCCGCATGGAGTTTGAGTGCAGGGCGGCGGCTGATGCGGCACCTCTTGCCCAGATCAATCTGTCTGTATTCCAGGACAAGCAGCTGGCGGAGACCGTTACTCTGGCCGGTTCTGACAAGGAGTGGACGAAGAAGGTGGTGCACTTCCCGGATCCGCTGTTCAGCTATACATTCTTCGTGAAGCTGTTCTTCGGCATGAGCGGTATGGAGCTGCGAAACATCAAGATCTATATGACCAAATCGATGGAGGAGGAGACCAGGCTCAAGATGAAGATTCACAGAGAGGAAACTCCCGAATAAAGATCATAGGCGCAGGTGGGCAGACATAAGCGGAAGGTTTGCCCACCTTGTTTGTTAAGGAGGGTACCATGGGAAACATAGACCGACTGAGAGACAATCTGAACAAATATTTTGTGGGAAAAGAACAGGTAGTGGAGAACCTGCTGATCTGTATGCTGGCAGGGGGACATGTGCTGATCGAGGATGTGCCCGGGTGCGGCAAGACCACGCTGGCTGCGATTCTGGCAAAGTCGATTTCGTGCAGCTTCGGCAGGATCCAGTGTACCCCCGATACATTGCCGGGGGACATCACCGGTGTGAATATCTACAATGTGAAGACCGGCGAGTTTGAATATATGCCCGGCGTGATCATGAATCAGATTCTGATGGCAGACGAATTGAACCGCGCCACTCCCAAGACTCAGGCCAGTCTCTTAGAGGCCATGGCGGAGGGCCAGGTGACAGTGGACGGTACCAGACATCAGCTGCCGGACTTCTTTCTGGTGATCGCCACCCAGAATCCCACGGAATATGTTGGAACGTACCCCTTGCCGGAGGCCCAGATCGACCGATTTATGATGCGTCTGACCATCGGGTATCCGGACAGAGACCAGGAGATCCGAATCGCGAAGCAGCGCCTGAACGGAGAGACCGTTACGGCAGTGGAGCCCGTGATGGATACGGAGGAAATTGCCAAGTGTAAGCGGGATGTGGAAAAGGTGAGGATAACGGACGCAGTTTTAGGCTACATTGTGGATATCATCCGCCTGACCAGACAGGAGGAACGGTTTGTGCTGGGTGCCAGTACCAGAGCCATGCTGGCGCTGACGGAGGCATCCCGGGCGAAGGCTTATCTGGAGGGCAGAGATTACGTGAAGCCAGACGATGTGAAGGCGGTAGCAGAACCGGTTCTGCTGCACCGTTTTGTGCTGACCACGAAGGCAAGAGGGCAAAGGGAGGATGTGGAGAAGATCTTCCGCAGCATTCTTTTGAAGAGCAAGGTGCCGGTATGAGAATGAGAAGATGGATTCTTTTGGGAAGCTGGATCCTCTCTCTGGTGGTCATCTCGTTTTTCGGAGGCACCATAAGCTATGGGTTTTTCTTTGCGGTGACGCTGCTGCCTCTGGTCTGCGTTGCATATCTGATCGCAGTGACCGCCGGGTTTCGCATCTACCAGAACCTGGAGAGTCGAAATGTGGTGGCGGGGCAGCCGGTGGAGTATTATTTCGTGCTGCAGAATGAGATGCCCTTCGCCTTTGCGGGGCTTCAGGTGAGACTGTTTTCCGGGTTGTTCGAGGTGGCGGATGTGCCGGACAACCGGGAGTATGAGCTGCTGCCAGGGGAGAATTTCCGGTTTGAGACCAAGCTTTCCTGCAAGTACAGAGGGGAGTATGAGGTAGGAGTACAGGCGGTGGTCATCACTGACTTTCTCCATCTGTTCCGCTGGAAATATACCCTGCCCGGCACCATCAAGGCCATTGTGAGCCCGAAAGTGGTGACGCTTGACGCGCTGCAGAGTCTGGCCTCTCTGCAGATCGATACCTCCGACAGGTGTCTCAGAGGGGGCGCGGAACCGGACGTGGAAGTGCGGGACTATGTGCGGGGCGACAGTATCAAACGAGTGCACTGGAAGGCCACCGCCAGAACCGGGGACTGGAAGGTGCGCCGGACGATAGACGAGGAGCGACAGGGGATCCGACTGTATCTGTGGGGAAAACGGTACAGTGAGGAGCAGGAGCACTTTCTGCCCCTGGAGAACCGTATGCTGGAGATCGTGTTGGCAGTGGCAGCTACTCTGCTGCAAAAGCGGATCCCCATCGCAGTGGAGTATCAGACAGAGAGGGTGCCCGTCACTCTTTCGCTGCAGGAGGAGCAGGATTTCCCGGAACTGTACCGCTGCATGGAGGAGTATTCCTTCCGGCCAGAACTTTCTTCGGATGGACCGGAGGCATTTCTTCAGAATTGCCTGCAGGCTCTGCCGAAGGTGGTTTTTCTGGTGGCGGCAGAATTGCCGGAGAGCATTCTGGAGTACACGCAGATGCTGGCGGAGGAAGGAGTCTGTGTGGTGATCTACCTGGTGGAGCAGGATGTCCCTTTTGATGTGGCGGGTCTGGATAGAGAGCGGCACAAGATCATTCCCGTGGGTACAGAGGAGGAACTGGAGACCGTTCTTTAGGTACCGGAAGAAAGGAGGAGCGGCAGGTGACAGCGTGCATTGGCAAGTGGAAAAATTACATATACCGAGGGCTGTATGCACTTGTCTACTGCGGCATTTTCCTGGCGGCAGGACACGCCTATCTGGGGATCCCCCAGGTGACGAAACGGCACATTCCGGTGGCGGCTTTTCTTCTGGTGCTTCTGTTTGTGTTCTGCGCAATGAATCTTCGGGGAAAGCTTCTCCTGGCGGCGGGAGGGCTGGCGGCACTGTCCGTGGCATTTCTGATCAACGGATGGGAAGGGTCTGTCGGATTTTGTCGGGAGTACCTGGACTGGGCCCTTGGCAAAGCAGCTTCTCCCGAGAGGCTGTTTCTCTTTCAGTGTGTTCAGCTGCTGTGGCTGGTACTTTTCAGCACGGTTCTGGCATTTTTGGGGGAGGCCTTTCGACCGGTGCATCTGACCATGCTTGGGGGCATCCTGATCGGTGCAGTGGTTTGCATGGTGTACGGATGGGAGGTACCCCGCATCGGCATGGCATTCTTTTATACCTTTCTGCTGCTGAATGTGTCGGAAATTGCGGAAAATCACTGGAAAAAGGAGCGGAAAGGACAGGGATCCCGGGCATACATGGTGTGGCTCTGGCCTGTCTGGCTGCTGTGCCTGTCGGTGCTTTTTCTGACCCCATCCTCTCCCGAGCCTTACGACTGGGAATTCGTACAGACGATTTACAGCAGAGTCAGTGAGAAATGGACGGTGCTCAGCCAGCGTATCGGAAAGCTGGGTGCGGAAGATTTCGACATCCGAATGAGCGGTTTTGAGGAAGAGTCCGTGCTTGGAGGAAATCTGGCGAAGGATCAGACCACATTTTTTTTGGTGAGCAGTCAGGTGACTTCCAAAAACAACCTGTATCTTGCCGGAATGGCGATGGATACCTTTGACGGTCGGGACTGGGAGGTCAACGGAGATGAAAGACGGGACAGCACCCGCCTGGACGCGCTGGAGACACTGTATGCCGTGGAGGCTTTTGATGCGGAGCATGCAGATCGATACGTGGACAGTAGAAGGCTTCGGCTGGAGCAAAAGTATTTCCGTTCGGAGTTTTTCTTCACCCCGATAAAGACGGTTGAACTGGAGTGGGAGCAGACGAATCTGCTGACCGGGGAGGAACAGAGCAATAAGATCTGGGAACAGGCCAAGAATTACGGAGATACCTACTCGGTGTACTATTACCAGCTCAACGGTGATCGGGAAAGGATCCGGGAATTGGTGAACGGAAAACCGGCATTTGATGAGACCCTGTGGCGGTCTGTCTGCAGACAGTATCATTGTGAATGGTTTACAGCGGAAGAACTGGAGAAATACCGGGAGTCTGTCAGGAATACGTATGGTCAGCAGTTTACCCTCTCACCGGAGGCAGCAGCCTGGGTAGAGCAGGTGACGACGGACTGTGAAACCCCGCTAGAGCGTTTGTATGCCATGGAGAGCGCTTTGCAGAAGATGAAGTATACGACTACGCCGGGGAAGCTTCCCGGGAAGGTGGATACGCCGGAAGAATTTGTGGATTATCTGCTGCTGCAGAAGCAGGAGGGGTACTGCACTTATTTTGCCACCGCCTTTGTCATGCTGGCCAGGGCGGAAGGATTCCCGGCCAGATTCGTGAAGGGCTTTTCCGTGCCCATGGAGGGAAGCAGAGAGGCACTTGTCACCGGGGATATGGCCCATGCCTGGGCAGAGGTCTACTTCGAGGGGGTGGGGTGGATTCCCTTTGAGCCTACCCCGGGCTATGACCGGATGCGCTATACGCCCTGGAAGGAAAAGGAGACCGTAAAGCGAAACCCCGGCGAGGTGAATTACCCGGAGCCGGAGCAGCCGGAGGAGGAAGTCCGGGAGGCGGAGCTAACCGTGGAAGAGCAGAAGGGCGACAGCGGACCGCTTCTCTGGGGGATTGCTGTTTTCCTGATATTGCTTGCGATGATCTTTGTGACAGACCTGCTGATCAGCCGCCGCCGATATGCCCGCAGTTCGCTGCAGGAAAAGTTCCTCCGCCAGGCCCAGCGGGATCTGCTGATCGCCGGAAAGCTTGGGGTGAAACGGACAGAGGGGGAAACACTCCAGGAATTTGGCGCAAAATTGGAGGAGGCTCTGGCAAAGACCTGGGAGTCGTCCCCTGTTTTCTGGAGAATGTACGAGGAAGTGCTCTATGGAGAGCTTCCGGTGACGGAAGAGATGGTCATCGCCGCACGCGCCGAGCGGAAGAAGCTGATGGAGAGTCTTGGACGGCGAGATCACCTCATAGAGAGATATCAATTATTTCGGGAAGGATAGACCACAGGAGACAGGAAATGGGCCGGAAAACTCCGTCCTAAGTGGTGAGAAAGGAGAAGGGTTATGAGTATTGAGATCAGGAAATTGACACCGGAGCTGGTGGAGGATTGGCTGGGGTATTTTGACGGCATTGCCTTTGGGGATCACGGCGAATGGGCGCTCTGTTATTGTCTGGAAGGGCATATGACCAGACAGGCCAATGAGGAGCTGAAGGACCCTGCTCAGAGGAGAGAGCACGCAAGACAGTTGATCTTAGCGGGGAAAATGCAGGGCTATCTGGCCTACGACGGAGATACTGTTGCCGGATGGTGCAACGCCAACGACAGGGAGAATTACACCGGGGTGGCAGAAATGTTCGAGTTTTCCAAGTACGAGGCACCGAAGCGAAAAACCAAGTCCGTCTATTGCTTT
>JAHBAA010000023.1 GCA_018385425.1 Acetatifactor sp. | reverse complement strand
GGTGCAGTCTGGGGATTCTCCAAGAAGGTGGATATGTTTATGATGGAGGTCTACAATATCATCGGAAATGTACCTTATATTCTGTTGATCTCCGTACTGGTTATGCTGTTTACCCCCAGCTTCTGGACTATGGTGTTTGCACTGACTGTCACCGGTTGGTTGGGAATTGCGTATTTTATACGTACTCAGGTAATCATTATCCGAGACAGAGAGTACAACCTTGCATCCAAGTGTCTGGGTACCTCCACACCGAAGATCGCCCTGAAGAATATCCTTCCCTTCATGACCTCTGTCATCGTGACATTGGCCGCAACGGAGATTCCCTCCTATATTTCCTATGAGGTATTCCTTGCATATATCGGTATGGGTATCTCCCAGATGTCTCTGGGTCGTCTGATCTACGAGGCGGAGAATGCAATGCTGACTCCCGGCTGGGAATTCGAATTCTGGAGTCCCGTAGTTGTGGCTGGTATCATCACAGTCGTTCTCTATGTGGTGGGACAGAATCTGGGTGATGCTTCCGATCCCAGAACTCATATGTAGTCTCTATTTGTAAAAAAACTCGTTTAGTTCTATCTGGTGAGAGGAAGCCTTTTGCCAAAGCAACATGCTAGAAAAGTGTTAAGGATAATGAGAGATGGAAGATAGAAAAGTATTATTATCAGTAAAGGATCTAGAGGTGAAGTTCAGAGTCCGCGGTCGTATTTTGACGGCGATCCGCGGTGTATCGCTGGATATCTATGAAAATGAGTCCATTGCCATCGTGGGAGAGTCCGGTTCCGGTAAGTCTGTATTTACCAAGACCTTCGCCGGAATGCTGGACAGCAACGGTTTCGTCAGCAACGGTGAGATCATCTTCAATGACGAGGAACTGGCGGATACCTATGTGGCACTGAACCCTGCGGCACGAAAGATGATCGCTGACAGCAAAAAGGCATTGGACAAGTATTCCAGACTGGAGCTGGGCGCGAAGATCTATCAGCAGATTCTTACACTGAAATCCGAGTATGAGCACAAGTCCTCCCTCAGTGCAGAGGAAGAGAAGGAGATGGATGCAAAGCGTCACAGTCTGGTGGCGAGACGCACCGACCTGTTCAATGAGAGACAGACCTTTGACCCTGCCAAGGAAAAGGACCGCATCAAAGAGGCAACTGCTCAGATCAAGGCTCTGGATCAGGAGATCAAAGCCTTCGATGCTAAGCGGAAGCAGCTGATCGCGGAGCACAAGGAGGCTGTGAAAAATGACGCTGCCTACCAGAAGGAATATACAGAGAAGCTGGCAGCGCTGAAAACCGAGTACGAGAAGTTGATCGCCGGTGACATCACCGATGAGACGAGAGCACGCAATGAGGTCCTCGCCAAGGAGATCTATCTCTCTGTGGGAAGATATAGTTTGAACCAGCGCGTTCAGCTGATCAGGGAGCTTCGTAAGGCTCTGAAGAAAGCCATGCAGCTTGGTGTAGACCTGAACAATGAAGCACAGAGAAATCAGGTGTTTGATACCGTTGCATTCCGCGTGCGTTATCTGGACGAGACCGCCGATAAGCTGCACGGCATCTGTATCTTAAATCTTGCGAAGGTACGATATGACAAGGACTGGGGACAGATCCGCGGTAAAAGGATCGCCACCGTTTTCCAGGATCCCATGACCAGCCTGAACCCTATCATCACCATCGGTAAGCAGATCACTTCTATCATCTTAAAGCATCAGAATTGCACCGAGGCAGAGGCAAGAGTGAGAGCGCTGGAACTGATGGACAAGGTGGGAATTCCCAACCCGGAGAAGCGGTTTGACGACTATCCTTTCCAGTATTCCGGCGGTATGAGACAGCGAATCGTTATCGCCATCGCCTTGTCCTGCCAGCCGAAGATCCTGATCTGTGATGAGCCCACCACTGCGCTGGATGTTACGATTCAGGCTCAGATCCTGAAGCTGTTGAAGGATCTGCAGAAGGAGTTCGGCTTCACCATCGTGTTTATCACCCATGACCTGGGTGTGGTTGCCAACATTGCAGACCGTGTGGCAGTGATCTATGCCGGACAGATCATAGAACTAGGCAAGGTCGAGGAAGTGTTCTACGACCCCAGACATCCCTACACCTGGGCACTGTTGTCCTCCCTGCCTCAGCTGGCGGAGAGAAACACGAAGCTGTACTCTATCACGGGTACGCCCCCTTCACTGTACAACAATATCGTGGGAGATGCATTTGCTCCCCGTAACCCTTACTGCATGAAGATCGATACGATTGCAGAGCCCCCCATGTTTCGCGTGACGGATACCCATTTTGCGAAGACATGGCTGCTGGAGCCTAACGCTCCCGCAGTAGAGAAACCCGAGATCATTGCGAACATTCACGAGAAATTGCTGCATTCTTTGAACCTGGAGTAGTTTTGCAGCAATCGGTGAAATCATTAGGATAGGAGATTTGGATCGTGTCTGAATCAAGTCAGGAAAAGAGGAGCCGCAGCTCTATTCTTCCGGAGCATGGCCCTGTAGATGAAAACGGAAGAGAGATTTTATTGTCAATCAAAAATGTGGATATTACCTTTGGCAAGGGCGAGAACGCTGTGAAGGCGGTGAAGAACGCATCCTTCGATATTTACAAGGGTGAGACCTTCTCCCTGGTAGGCGAGTCCGGTTCCGGTAAGACTACCATCGGACGTGCTGTCATCAGAGTGAACCCCTGCTCCGCCGGTGAGATCCGATATAAGGGTGTCCGCATCTCCGGAAAGATTTCCAAGAAGCTGGACCGGGAGGTCATCCGCAATATTCAGATGGTATTCCAGGATCCGGCGGCATCCCTGAATGAGCGTGCCACCGTAGACTATATCGTGTCCGAGGGTCTGTACAACTTCCATCTGTTTGAGAACGAGGCGGACCGTGTCCGGAAGGTGGAGAATATGATCAACGAGGTTGGTCTGCTGCCTGAGCATCTGACCCGATACCCTCATGAGTTCTCCGGCGGACAGAGACAGCGTATCGGTCTGGCCCGTGCCATGGTCATGGAGCCTGAACTGGTAGTTGCGGATGAGCCGATTTCCGCATTGGATGTCTCCATCCGTGCTCAGGTGCTAAACCTTTTGAAGAAGTTCCAGAAGGAAAAGGGCGTCACCTATCTGTTCATCGCCCATGATCTTTCTATTGTACGATTCATCTCCGATCGAATCGGTGTAATATATAAGGGAAATATCGTGGAGGTGGCAGAGGCGGAAGAGTTGTTCAACTTCCCGCTGCACCCCTATACCCACTCCCTGATCTCTGCGGTACCCATTCCTGACCCTGTGCTGGAGAAGAACAAGGTGCTCTACACCTATGACCCCTCCATGCACGACTACAGTGAGGACAAGCCGGAGTTTGTCTGCATCGGACATGATCATTGGGTTTACGGCAACAAGAAGGAGATCGAAGCGTACAAGGCACTCCGTGAGAAGAACGAACCCATTCGGTCCGTTACCATTCTGGATCCCAATGCTCCCAAAGAGGAGATCCACAGAGAAGTGGTACACTCTGCCGCAGAGGAAGAGTTTCTGAAGACTCCTCTGCACGATACCGGTAGCTTCTGGTATACTGTATTGTCCTTCCTGCTCCCTGTGATCGGTTTGATCGCTGCGTTTGTGTTCAAGTCAAAGCGTTACTACCGCAATTACAAGGCGTGCAGGATGGGAGCCATCGCAGGCTTTGTCCTGCTGGGGGCAATAGTGTTGCTGTTTGGACTGTTACTGATTTTGGCGGTGATCTGAATTGAGTAGAGAGATAAGAGGGTTTGGGGGACAACGTTCCCCCAAGCCGGTTGAGAAAATTGAAGTTACGGAAGACAAAAAGAAGCTTCGGCTGGCGCTGATGCTTCTTTTTGGCGCTTTGGGGATCGGTCTTCTGACCTACGCTTTTGTGAGTTGGTTGGGGGCGGAGGAGGGCTGGCAGATCATCGAGACCAATACCTCCTACGGCGTCACCTGCGGCAGCGATTTTATCTTTCAGTACTATCTGGGCGGCAGCGGCGTATCTGCAACGGCACAGAAAAAGCAGCTGGTGAAGCTCTATTCACAGGCTTCCGCCAAGGCGCATCAGCTGTTTCACGAAACCGAAACCTTCGATGGTGTGGCTAATGTGGCGTATATCAATTCTCATCCCGGAGAAGTGATCGAGGTAGAGGACGCGCTGTATCAGGCCTTTGAAACCATTTTGGCTGACGGAAGGCGGAACCTGTATCTTGGTCCTGTCTATGATCAGTACAGGAACTTCTGCAGTGCGCAGACCGGTGCGGAGGAGTTTGATCCCACGGTAAATGAGGAGATGAACGATTACTTTCTGGAGATCGCAAGCTTTGCAAACGATCCCGAACAGATCGACCTGGAACTGCTGGGAGAAGGCAAGGTCAGACTTACCCTGTCTCCGGAGTGTCAGAAGTACACAAAAGTAAACGAAATCACCAACTGGATCGATTTTTATTGGACGAAAAATGCCTTTATTATTGACTATTTGGCAGAAACCGTTACAATGGAAGGGTACACGCTGGGAAGAATTTCCAGTGTGGACGGGTTTGCCAGAATGCTTTCTGCAGATGACACCAACCGGATCGCCCTCTATGACAGAACGGGCAATGTGGTGAAACAGGTTGGGACGATCACCGCGGAAGGTGCGGTGAGTGTGGTTCTGCTGCACGATTATCCGCTGGGCACGGGGGATGCTTTTCTGTACGGAGAGCGGGAGGACGGTTCTTTGGTCAGCCCTTACATTGATACAGCGGACGGACAGAGCAGATGCTCCACGGATACCATGCTCTTTACCTCGACCGGCCTAGGCTGCGGAGAGATGGTGAACCGGGTGATCCCTGTGGTTCTTGCTCCGGAGATTGAGACGGATGCGCTGATGAGGCTGGCTGATGAGGGCATCCGATATGCCTATTGGGAGGAAGCAGCGCTGCATTCCGGTGATATCACTTGTGAATTTACGACAGCCGATTGATGCGCTGTCTCAACTGCCCGGTCTTGCCGGATAAGATCGGAAAAACAGAAGGAAGAGGATAGGATAGTAAGATGCTCCAAAAGATTCAGTATTTGGATTTTCCTGTAGTTTTTTTGGTACTGGTTACCATCTATTTGTTAAGTAAAGAGTGGGCATTTAACAAAAGAATCCGGGCGGGATTGATCATGACTCTGCTCAGTGCGGTCTTTCTCATCGGATTGGATATCTATCTCGATTCCGTGATGGGAAGTGCATATAGCCTATGGGAGCCCTTCTGGATGTGTATGAGCGATGCGGTCTATCCCATGATGATCGTGAGTTTCCTCTATGTAGTGTCTCTGGGACGGTATCGGCTGGTCCGCAATATCGCCAATATTGCGGTGACGCTGAATGCGGTGCTGGCGCTGTCCGGTCCCTGGACGAAGCTCTACGCCTATCGGAATGTTGCGGGGAGACTGGAGTATGGACCCTTTAGCCGGGTGCCCTACGTATTGTTTTTTTGTATTATCGTTTTGATGCTGATCTTTTCCATCCTGAATTCCCGCAGGGATAATTCTCTGGAATATTTTGTGATCTTTGTGATCGCAGTCGCACTGACCTATGCCGCCGTCATGGACTATTTCTTCGCCGGCGGACATCTGCTCGGTTCCACACTGGCAATCTGTGCCTGCATGTACTACTATTATCATGTGGCAGAGATCTTTATGACAGATGAACTGACCGGTCTGATGAATCGCCATTCTATGATGACCGAGGCCGGTAAGCTCTCCAAGAAGAAATTTTATCTGACCATCATCGATGTGGACAGTTTCAAGATGATCAATGACAAATACGGGCACAGAAAGGGAGACCAGGTGCTGGTGCTGGTGGCGAACAGCATTCGTAAGCGTCTGCCAAAGCAGTGCAAGCTGTATCGCTTCGGAAGTGATGAATTTGCAATCATCAGTCATGCGATCACCAGAGAGGTCATCGAGGCGGTGATCTCCGAGGCCAATGAAGAGTTCAAGGAGAATAGCATCAGCTTTTCCTATGGCACGGTCTGCCATGAACCGGGAGACGATTTCAGAGATCTGATCTCCAAGGCAGATGATGCCCTGTATGAGAACAGACGGAAGGCCAAGACAGAGGCGATCTGGGATGAGAAGACCGGACTGTATAACCAAAGAGGCTTTCTGGGGGAACTGGAGAAGCTGAAGAAACAGGCCCGAAACAACGGGATGGATATCTGTGTGGTGGCGATGGATATCGAGCGGCTGGGAAGCATTAATCTGGCTTATGGCTATGCGGAGGGCGACCGGATCATCGCCTCTGTTGCCGAGATCATCAACGGCAGTATGAATCATCCCGAGTTTGCCGGACATCTGGGCAATGATGAATTTGTGGCTGCTTTCATCGTGAATCCCAGAGAGGATCGCTATCAAAAGTATTTTATCGACAAGATCCGCTCAGCGGTGAAGAATTCTCCCAGCTTTGCTGACAGGGAATATACCATTGAGATCAATGCGGCAACAGAAGTGTTCCATCCTCTCAACGAGGAGAATCCTGAGGATTGGGTGAACAAGGTATTGTTCACCAAACAGGAGCAAAAGGATGAGCGGCGCAGAGCATTCTACGCATATGAGGGCGAACTGGATGTCAAAGAGTATAGCCGAGAGGACGAGGAACGGGTTCTGGATATCATCGAGAACAACAAGCTCCGCTATGCACTTCAGCCCATCATCCGGGCCAAGGATGGTTCCATTGCGGCCTATGAGGCACTGATGAGGGCCTGTACCGACAAGCCGGTATCTCCCGCAACGATCCTTCGTTATGCAGCCCGCAACAATAAGTACTACGAAATCGAGAAGCTGACTTTTGCAAATGTGCTGGAGAGAATTGCCACAGATGAGTCTATCCCCGCCGGAGTGCGGATCTTTATCAATTCCATCCCCGGATATACCCTGAAGGATGCGGATTACAGCGAGCTTCGGGAAAAGTACGGTGAACAGCTGGGCCGACTGATGGTGGAGATCACAGAGCAGAGTGAACTCACCGATGAGGCACTGAATCTGATCTGGGAGCGCCAGGCGGCGGACGGATTCAAGATCGCCATCGACGATTTCGGCAGCGGAAGCTCCAACACCTACAGCCTGCTGCGGTACAGACCGGAATGTATCAAGCTGGATCGCCTGTTGATCACGGATATCGATAAGAACACGAAGAAGCAGTATTTTGCCAACAGTATCATCACCTTCGCCAAGGAGAACGGTATTGAAGTGCTGGCCGAGGGCGTGGAGACCCTCGGAGAACTGAAGATGGTGATGAAGCTTCAGGTGGATTACATACAGGGAAACTATACAGCCAAGCCTTCGCTGGCAGTGATCTCTTCCATCGATGAAGGAATCAGGCGGGAGATGATCACCGAGAGTATGCGCAGCGTGGTGGAGGGCCGAAGGAGAGTGTATGTCGCCAGCGACGGTAAGGATGTATCTCTGGTTCAGCTTGCGCTGGAGGAGTACACCGGCATAACTGTTGCCTCTGAACGATTGAGAATCGTCGGAAACAGCGATTATATCGCCGATATCAGCATCAAGATCAAGGACGGAATCAACTGCATACTGGAGCTGACCAATGTTCAGCTGAATTCTGTGGATAACCTACCCTGTATCGATGTGGGCGAGGGCGCCCATTTAACGTTAGTCATCGAGGGCAATTGTACGATGAACAACAAGGGTATTCATGTTCCGGAAGGAGCATTCGTGAATATCAAGGGTGCCGGTGATCTGAGCATCGTCACCAGGGGGCATCTTTGCTACGGTATCGGCTGCGCAGCGGACGGTTCGATGGGAAGTATTGAGTTCAATCATTCCGGCAAGGTTTCCGTCCGGGTGGACGGCGAACAGAGCATTGCCATCGGCGGCGGTATCTACAAGAACGGCCGCGGCATCAAGTTTCTGAGCGGGCATTTGGAGGTTTCCGTTGCGGCGGTGGATGCAGTGGGTATCGGCTGTTTCTACGGAGATGTTCCGATCCGCATCAAGGACAGCAATATCGATATGGATTTCAGAGTTAATTCCGGCTCTGCCATCGGTTCCTTCTACGGGCAGCAGGATATCGAGTTTGCCAATACGAATCTGACCATCAAGGGAAGCGGAAGTGCAGTGTCCGGTGTGGGCTCCAACAATGTGTCCGGCGGCTATATCAGATTTGATCGCGGTAAATTGAAGATCGCCATGTCCGGACAGGAGATCTATCTGATGGGTGTCAAAGGCGGAAAGCTTTCCATCACCCTGAAAGAGATCGGCGGCTGGTTTAAGGGTGAGGGCAACAAGGTGTTGGCCATCGGCTCCGGAAGCCGGACCGCTTCCGTTCGATTAGACGAGACGATCATTGATGTGCTGATCAATTCTGCCGAAGCCTGCGGATTTGGGACGGAAGACTCTTCCTTCACCTTGATCGGAAAGGAGCCTACACTCCATATTAATGAGTAGAAGTGCCCTCCTGGGATTTTGTTCCCGACACGACCTGTGTGTCTGTTGCAGACTGTCGGCGAGCCGCCGGTACTTTGTGCGCTGTTTTCTGCGCACTTATGTACCGTTGCGTGCGAAGCCCAAGCGGAAGCGTGTCTGCAATCAGACATACAGGTTGTAAGGCGAGGGACGAAATCCCGGAAGGACGATAATTTGTACTTGCTTTTTTTCGTAAATTATGATACGATAGTCGATGCTTGACATTAGGAGGTGTGAAATGGGAGCATTAAGAATTGTTTTGACAATTATTTTTATCATAGTTTGTATAGCATTGGTTGTGTTGGTGTTGATGCAGGAAGGTAAGACTCAGGGGCTTGGTTCCATCAGCGGTGCGGCTGAGACCTACTGGGGGAAGAACAAGGGCCGTTCCATGGAAGGCCGTCTCGTTCAGATCACGAAGATTTTGGCAATTTTGTTCTTTGTCCTTGCCATCGTTCTGAACCTGCAGATTTTTTAGGAATACGGATTGCGAATTCACTGAACACTCTTGGGATGCTATTCCAAGAGTGTTTTCATATTTTATGAAAGAACGGAAAGACTAGGATTATGGAAAAAGAGAATTTATTATCGAATCAACTACATGAGGATAAGGATGCCCGGGGAAAACGCAAGGAAGTGATCAAGGCCCTTGTGAGAGATCCGCTGTATGTTCCGATGAAGGAAAAGGAACTGGCTGCACTCCTCTCGGTGGCGAAGGAGGATCGGGAGGAGCTCCGCAGCATCCTGCAGGAGCTTCTGGCTGAGGGGGAACTGATGGTGACTGCCAGAGGGAAGTATCAGAAGAACAATGGCATGATCCTCACAGGAACCTTCCTCAGCAATCCAAAAGGCTTCGGCTTTGTGGAGGTGGAGGGAAGAGAAGAGGACCTGTTTATTCCCGAGGAATATGTGGGCTCTGCCTTTCATAAGGATACTGTGCAGGTGGCACTGCTGCCACCCTCCAAGGGCAGACGTCAGGAAGCGAAGATCTTAAGGATCCTTGCCAGAGGCATTACTACTCTGGTGGGCACCTTTGAATGGTCGAAGAAGAATTACGGGTTTGTGATTCCCGATCTGTCCAAGCTGCCCTGCGATGTGTTTGTGGACAAGGATCACGCAAACGGTGCCGTCACCGGCTCCAAGGTGGTGGTAGAGATCCTGGATTACGGCGGTCCGAAGAAAAACCCGGAGGGCAAGGTCACAGAGATCCTGGGGCATCTTGACGATCCCGGGGTGGATATTTTATCCATCATCAGAGGGCACAATCTTCCGGAGGCTTTTTCGGAGAAGGTGACAAATCAGGCTATCCGGGTCGCCAAAGAAGTATCAGAGGCAGACCGGTATGGAAGACGAGACCTGCGGGATGTGACCATGGTGACCATTGACAGCGAGGATGCCAAGGACTTAGACGACGCGGTGAGCGTTGATTTTGACGGAAGTCATTATCATCTTGGGGTACACATTGCGGATGTGACAAACTATGTGCAGGAGAATTCTGCGCTGGATCACGAGGCACTGGAGCGTGGCACCAGTGTGTACCTGGTGGACCGGGTCATTCCCATGCTGCCCCACACCCTGTCGAACGGCATCTGCTCCCTGAATCAGGGAGAGGACCGGCTGTCGTTGTCCTGCCTGATGACAGTGGATCTGAAGGGGGAGATCACCGATTATGAGATCTGCGAGTCTGTCATTTCGGTGGACAGACGAATGAGTTATACTGTGGTAAGCAGGCTGCTTGCCTCGGAGGATGTACCGCAGGAGGAGTGGGATCAGGATACTGTTCGCGACCGGGAAACGTACAGCGAACTTCTTCCCATGTTCCTGCAGATGAGAGATCTGTCGGCCATCTTGCGTGCGAAGAGAAGAAAGCGGGGCTCCATCGACTTTGATTTTCCGGAGTGCAAGATCACACTGGATCAGGAGGGACATCCCATCAGTATCCGCCCCTATGAGCGAAATGTGGCTACCGACCTGATCGAAGATTTTATGCTGGCGGCCAATGAGACGGTGGCTTCCCACTTTTACTGGCTGGAGGTTCCCTTCGTCTATCGGATCCACGAGGTGCCGGATGCGGACCGGATCCAAAGGCTGGCGGCCTTTATCTCAGGCTTTGGGCTTTCCATGAAGACCCTGGGGAGAAACGGAAAGGCTTCCGGAGAGGAGATCCACCCCAAGGAGATCCAGAAGCTTTTGGCCAAAATAGAAGGAACTCCCGAGGAGGCACTGATCAGCCGCCTGGCGCTGCGGAGCATGAAGCAGGCGAAGTACAGTGTGGAGTGCGCAGGACATTTTGGACTGGCCTGTAAGTATTACTGCCACTTTACCTCGCCCATCCGCAGATATCCGGATCTTCAGATCCATCGGATCATCAAGGAACAGCTCCGAGGCAAACTGACCGAGGAACGGATCACACATTATCAGTCTATCCTGCCGCAGGTGGCAAAGCACGCTTCAGAGATGGAGAGAAGGGCGGATGAAGCCGAGCGGGAGACAGACAAGCTGAAGAAGGCGGAGTATATGGAACAGTTTATCGGAGAGTGCTTCGAGGGCGTGGTGTCCGGCGTAACTGCCTGGGGCGTCTATGTGGAGCTTCCCAATACGGTGGAAGGATTGATTCATATCTCCAAGCTCCCCGGCGATTTCTACTATTACAATGAGGCTGTCTGTGAATTGACGGATGACTACTCTCACAGAAGCTTCCGACCCGGCATGAAGGTGAAGGTTTGCGTGGATGGAAGTGACCGTTTTACGCGGACAGTGGATTTTTCGCTTGTGGAGGAGTAAGATATGAGTAAAGGGGGAGATGATTATGGCTGAAAAGAAGGAAGCACAGAAGCTGATCGCCAACAACAAGAAGGCATATCATGATTATTTTATCGAGGAGACCTACGAGGCAGGTGTAGCACTGCACGGCACAGAGGTGAAATCCATGAGACTGGGCAAGTGCAGCATCAAGGAGTCCTTCATCCGGATCGAGAACGGAGAAGTGTTCGTCTACGGCATGCATGTCAGTCCTTATGAGAAGGGAAATATCTTCAACAAGGATCCCATGCGCGTAAAAAAACTTCTGATGCACCGATACGAGATCAATAAGCTGGCGGGAAAGATCGCAGAAAAGGGATATACTCTGGTACCGCTGCAGGTCTATTTCAGGGAAGGAAAGGTGAAGGTGGAGATCGGTCTGGCAAAAGGTAAGAAGCTCTACGACAAGAGAGAATCTATTGCCAAAAAAGATCAGAGAAGAGAACTGGAGAGAGAATTCAAGGAGAGAAACAGTTAATTTATTTAAAATACAAGTTGACAAAGTGGTTTGTTTTTGATATGTTAAAGTATCCGGGGTAGTCAAGGTTTCGACAGGGGTCTTGCAGCTGGAGAAGCTATCCGTTGCGACACGTTAATCGCAAAATTAAACTAAACGCTGAAGATAATTTAGCACTCGCTGCCTAATGGCAGCTGTCCGCTCTAAAGCACTCACACTTTAGAAGCCGGGCATCGACTATGTGAGAAACGACGCATGCTAAGCTTTGCCCATGCGGGCGTAATATGAAGCTACCCTCACCTGCAGATTGTTCATTTTCTCAGGCTGAGGGGAACAGGAGGATTTGAGGTCCTCCGGAAAAATGAACTATGATAGTAGAAGGACAGGGAATGGGCTTTTGGACACGGGTTCGACTCCCGTCTACTCCATTTGATCAAAAAAGGCAGCCACATTATATGTGGTTGCCTTTTTTTCACAAAATCAACACAAATGCATGCTAAGCTTTTGGAAAAGTATGAGAAATGAGAGGTGCATCGGATGGAAGCATTGAAGATATTGGTGGCAGACGATGAATTCCGCATTAGAAAGCTGGTGCGGGACTATCTGGTGAAAAGCGGTTATGAGGTGCTGGAGGCTGCAGACGGCGAGGAAGCAATGGATCTGTTCTACAGTCATAAGGACATTGCACTGCTGGTGCTGGATGTGATGATGCCGAAGCTGGACGGCTGGAAGGTCTGTGAAGAGGTACGTGCCGTGTCCAAGGTGCCCATCATTATGCTTACTGCCCGCTCCGAGGAGCGGGATGAATTGAAGGGTTTCGCTCTGGGTGTGGACGAGTATATTTCCAAACCCTTCAGTCTCAAGGTTCTGGTGGCACGGATCAGCGCCATTCTGCGCAGGGTAGGAGGAACAGAACCGGAGGAAAAGCTAAGCTACCGGGGAATCGAGGTAGATAGGACCGCCCACAGAGTATTTGTGGACGGGGAGGAGATCGAACTTTCCTACAAGGAATTTGAACTGCTCTGCTTTTTCATGGAGAACAAGGGCATCGCCCTGTCCAGGGAGAAGATTCTGAACAGCGTCTGGAATTTTGATTACTACGGCAATGCCCGTACCATTGACACGCATGTGAAGAAGCTTCGCAGCAAGATCGGCCCGAAGGGAGACTATATTCGGACTATCTGGGGCATGGGATACAAGTTTGAAGGAGAAGAGTAGAGGGATTTTCTATGAAACGATCGATCAGAAAGCAGTTTTCAATGATTTTTATCGCACTTGTGGCGGGGATCATCTGCTTCAGCTGTCTGGCGAATACATTTTTTCTGGAAAAATATTATGTTCGTAAAAAGGTTGTCATCCTGATGGATGCCTATCAGTCCATCGTCACCCTCTCTTCCGCTGAAAATCAGAGCCAGGAGGCCTTTGCCGATGAACTCAGCAGTATCTGCAGCCGGTCCAATATCGCCATGTTTGTAGTGGATGCCAATTCCCAGACCAAGTATGCCTCCACCAACGGCGGAAAAGGTCTGGAGTTCGAACTGTTGGGCTATCTGTTTGGGATGGAGAAGCCGGCGGAGAAGGTTCTGGAGCAGACAGAGGAATACATTCTGGAGCAGAAAAGTCTGCGGGATGGAGAATATCTGCGGATGCAGGGAACACTGGAGAATGGGATCTCCTTTATCCTGAGCACCCCCTTGGAGAGCATCCGCGAGAGTGCCGGAATTGCCAACCGTTTCTTTCTGTATGTGGGACTGGCAGGCGCGGTGCTGGGCGGTATCGCCATCTGGCTGATCGCAGGAAAGATCACGAAACCCATCAAGCAGCTGAACCTTATCTCCGAGCAGATGGTGGAGCTGAATTTTGAGGCAAAATATCAGGGCCGGGACAGAAACGAGATCGGAATGCTGGGAGAAAATATGAACAAGCTTTCCGCCTCTCTGGAACGGACCATCGGTGAACTGAAGACTGCCAATCTGACGCTGACCCATGATCTGCAGACCAAGGAGCAGCAGGAGCAGATGCGGCAGGAATTTATCGCAGGGGTATCCCACGAATTGAAGACACCCATCGCTCTGATCCAAGGCTATGCGGAGGGCTTGTCGGAGGGAATCGCAGACGATGATCCGGAGTCAAGGACTTTTTACTGTGAGGTGATCATGGATGAAGCCGCCAAGATGAACTCCATCGTCTCCAAGCTGCTCACCTTGAACGAACTGGAATTCGGCAGCTCCAACCCGGAGATGAAACGGTTCGATCTGACGGAGTTTGTCGGGCGGTATCTGGCCAGCGCAGCCATGCTGGCACAACAGAAGGACATTCGGGTAGAATTCGATGACTCTCATCCTGTATATATCTGGGGAGATGAGGATCGGATCGCTCAGGTCATAGAGAATTTCTTCTCCAACGCAGTGAATCACTGCAAGGGGGAGAAGAAGATCCATATCAGTGTAACAGAGGAGGGGGAACATGTAAGATGTGCTGTATTCAACACAGGCGACCCCATCCCGGAGGACTCCTTGCCCCATCTGTGGGATAAATTCTACAAGGTGGACAAGGCGCGCAGCAGAGAGTACGGAGGCAGCGGTGTGGGCCTCTCGATCGTCAAAGCAATCGTAGAGTCTATGAACGGGACGTATGGGGTACGCAACGTAACCGGAGGAGTGGAGTTCTGGTTTGAACTCTAGGAGTATTTGCTCCCGGCGGGATGGTGTCCCCACGAGACCTGTGTGTCTGTTGCAGAC
>JAHBAA010000010.1 GCA_018385425.1 Acetatifactor sp. | reverse complement strand
CGAAACCCTTCTGAGGGAATTTTTGTATGTTGATCCTAGTACATCATTCTGCAAATACCCAGACCAAATAACTTGTCTGAATTTTCATCTGCCGCATCAGAAAATCTAGACGTAGCCACTAGGATCCACGTCCAGAAAGGAACCAAACGCATTAACAGCGAAAAGCGCCAATCTCAGACAAGAATCAGTTCCAGCACAAACACCACCACGCAGCACAATACCGATACCGGGAAGAGTCCGGCCCCCAGCCAGGCTGCAAGGATGCCGACGAAAAGTGCCGCCACACCGGCGATGGGAGATTGGGTGGCTTCCATGATAGCCGGGAAGGTCATTACCGCCAAGGTTACATAAGGAACATAGTACAAAAAGGATTTCAAAAATTTATTCTTGATCTGCTTCCTGATCAGAGTCAGAGGAAGAATGCGAATGGCAAGCGTTGTGGCCGCCATGATGGCAATGTATAGGATATTACTGCGCTGCATCCTGCACCTCCTCCTCATCCTTCACCGGGAAGAAATATGCTGCCAGTCCTGCCAACAGCACGGTTAAGATGATGGTTCTTGTCCCGCCGGAGAGGGACGAAATGAGCGGCAGTTTCCCTGCCAGAAAGCTGCAGACAAAGCCTGCCAGCACAAATCCGCCCACCACCCGGTTGTCTCGGGAGGGAGGCACGATGATGGCCAAAAACATGCCAAACAGCGCGACACTCAGGGCACTGACCACTCTGACCGGCAGTATGTTGCCGGCGATGATTCCGAGAGCAGTCCCCCCTGCCCAACAGGGAGCGGCAATGAGGATGGCACCATAGGTGTAATAGGGATCCAGTATCCCCGGTCTGGCAATGGTGATTCCAAACAGCTCGTCCGTCACATCGTACCCTATCAGAATACGGTGGATCAGCGGCGTGCCGGGAGCAAACTTTTGGCTCAGCGCACAGCTCATCAACAGATACCTTGCGTTGGCGATCAGTGTCATCAGAAAGATCTCAAAATAAGTGCCTGCGGCGGCGATCACGGTAAAACCCGCATATTCTCCGGCAGAAGCGTTGTTTAACAGACTGGCAAAGAAGCCCTGGACAGCGGTTAACCCCGCCTGCTTGGCGGCTACGCCCAACGAAAAGGAGACGGCCAGGTACCCGAGTCCGATGGGGACTCCATCCCTGAAACCCTCTCCAAGTGATTTCCTGTGAGAATTCATATGTATTCCTCTCTTGTATGTATCAGATGGGGATCAGTATCTGAGCGTGTCCGTGCGCTTCATCAGAAACTTTACATGGAAACCGTATTCATCACAGATTCCACGTACCACATCCTCGGCCAGATCCCTCGAGATATCATTTACGCAGAAGATACAGGTATTTCTCTTGCTGCGAAAGATGGAGGAATTGGGCCAACGAATAAAGTAAGAGATGCGATTCTTCAGAAACTGACGCTCGATCAGCTGCTTACATTCCGGATCGTTCACCTCGCAGAGCTCTATTTCGTTGTTGACAGGTACTGTTGTGAAAATACTGTGCTCCATATTGTTCCCCTCTACAACCGGTACGACCGGTCCCCTCAAATATGTTTTATTATATCATTTCCTTCCAAAATATGCAACGGGAAAACATTTATGCATGATCTCTCCGGATTGTATATTCTTTTGATGCAGGCAATCAATAGTGTTTTGCAAACTGTACCACCGGCGCATCTTCCTTACTTGTAAGGGCTAAGAGCAGTTTTGAAGTTTTAGATAGCAACAACAAAGGGTATGTATACACCGCGGGGAACGAGGTATACATACCCGACTCTTTGCCACAAAGCAGTAAGACCCGGGACTTTGGTCCCGGGTCTTACTGCTTTCTTTATTGCCCCGCCTGTTGCTGCTGGAGGGCCGCCTGCGCGGCAGCCTCCTCGTTGCGGCGGTTGATTTCCCACTGCTGCTGCAGAAGGATCGTCTCGTAATCCTCCTGCATATAGAAACTATAATTGTGCTGACAATAACTGGTGGTAGGCGGCTTCGTGATCGTCTGGGTGCCGTCCTCGTTTTCCGTGATCATGGTAGAGCCGGCTTCCAGTGATGCATCCTCGATCAAAGGCACCTCGATACGTCCGTATACCTTGAAGGGACACTCGGCGCTGGCGGGCTTCCAGTCATAGTTACAGATGTGACCCTCGTAGTGAACATTACAGCTCTCATAAGGCTCTGTCCCTTCTGCGAAGATCTCTGTGATAATATCGGTCTCATCGCAGACACCGGGAATGGGAACCAGGCCGGACTTGCGGCATACCTGAGCGGTGACCAGTCCCTCGGGAACCACGAACTGCTCATTGGGCAGATCCTCGTGAATCCGCTTCATCACTGCCTTCCACAGATTCTTGGAGACAGCGGACTCATCATTGCTCTTACGGGTATCCATGCCTACATTGTTGTCATAACCGGTCCACACGGTACAGGTGTAATAAGGAGTGTAGCCTGCGAACCATACGTCCTTGGTATCGGTAGAAGTACCGGTCTTACCGGCGATGGCCATCTTCTTGTTGAAGTTTACTCTGGTACCGGTACCGATGGTGACTACATCTGTCATGGCATCGGTGAGCAGATAAGCGGTAGTCTGCTTCAGCACCTGATGGGTTCGGGGCTCCGTATTGTCCAGAATCACATTCCCGTCCGCATCCCGCACAAGAGAGTACAGCTTGGGCTCTACATAGGTTCCCAGATTGGCGATGGAGGCGTAGGCTGCGTTCATCTCGTAGACGGTGACACCGTGTGTGAGACCGCCAAGCGCCAGGGGCTGAATGATATCGGAGTGAACCTCTTTCCCGATGACCTCACGGTCCACCAGTGTGGTAAAACCGAAATTCAGGCAGTAGTCATAGCCCATCTGAGGACCGATCACGGTCAGATTCTTCACTGCGATGATGTTCATGGATTGCTCAATGGCCTTACGGATGGAGCAGATGCCGCGATACCCGGTCTTGTACCAGTTGCTGACCGGACGTCCCGTATCATAGTTGAAGGGTGCATCGTTATACACCGTCGCCAGTGTCATGCCTGCGCTGTCCAAAGCGGGAGCGAAGGAGGCGATGACCTTGAAGGTAGATCCGGGGGAACGGGTGGTGGAGGTGGCACGGTTTAAGGTACGTCTTCCCTCCTTGACACCGCGGCCGCCTACCAGAGCTACCACATAGCCGGTGGTCTGGTCCTCGATGACCATTGCCGCCTGAGGCTGTGCTACCAGGGAGATCTTCTCCACATAATTGTCCTCGGTCTCTTCGATGCCAAGCTCCGCCATCATTGCCTTGCGGAACTTGTCGATGCCTTCATAGGCTGCATCCTGAGAAGGAAAGAGGAGATTAAAGTTCTTGTCCACATTGGCCTTGAACCAGGAAGTCATATTCTCCTTACTGTAGTTGTGAGATACCTTGTCCGCGTCGTAGATGGACAACGCATAGTCCAGCAGCCAGTTCACCTGTCCCGGATAGTTGTCGGGATTGGCAAACTCTTCATCGGCAATGGCCTGGATATAGGGGTCCATGGTGGAATCGATCCGAAGACCGCCGGAGGTCAGAAGCTTCTCTGCAGTGGCTTCACTGTAGCCTGCGATATTTACCAGATCCTTCTTCACCTGCTCGTACAGTGCATCGGAGAAATAGGATCCGGCGGTGGAGTTCGTGTTGTCACGGTAATCGATATCATAGGAACCGATCCGCTCATATACCGCTTCGGTGTCTGCAATCGCCTCGTCAAACTCCGCCTCCGTGATAAATCCCAGTTTTTTCATATTTTTCAGGCATTTCAGTCGTCTCGTCTCATTATTCTCGGGATGACGAATGGGGTTGAACCAGGAAGGATTCTGGGTGATGGAGGCAATGACCGCAGACTCGGAGATGGTCAGTTCACTGGCTGACTTGCCGAAGTAGCGCTTGCTGGCAGCCTCTACGCCAAGGGTGTTCTGTCCCAGATTGATGGCATTCATGTACTCCAACAGAATGTCATCCTTCTCATAATACTTGGTGATCTCCAGTGCCAGGTTCTGTTCCTGGATCTTACGCTTGATCTTCTTGATCATGTTCTTGCCTTCGGAGGTCCAGCTGGTAAACACGGTGTTTTTCAGAAGCTGCTGGGTGATGGTGCTGGCACCCTGGGTCGCACCGCTTCTTAAGAATTCATAACCGGAACGAACCATGGCCTTGTAGTCGATGCCGTTGTGCTGGTAGAAACGCTCGTCCTCCAACGCCACGAAAGCCAGTCCCAGATGCTTCGGAAGCTCATCGATAGACTCCACGCGCAGTCGGTTGGAGTTGGAACCTACGTACTGGTCGATCTCATTGCCCATAGCGTCATAGACAACGGTTGCCTGTCCAACCGCCACGATATCTCCCAGCCGGATGGAGGGGGTGCAGGCCAGAATGCCCTTGAAGGCACCGATTCCCGCGGCAGCACCGCAGACACCTAATCCAATGACACCGATGATGGCCAGCTCCACCAGCGTGAGGGTGAGCTTTCGCCCGATTTTTTTTGATGTGGAATTCAGCGCATGTTGTTTTTCGTGAATTCCTTTCTTTCCAAAATTCATAGAAATACCTCTCTGTTTTGCCCTCCGAGTACTTCGATATAAGAGGGCAAGATCATAAAACATCAAATCTCATTCTATATTATACAGCAAGAAGGACGCGAAATAAAGAAATTCTTTGTATCTTCATACTTTTTTCACATTCAACTTCCTCTTTTCAATCGGACAAACCTATGTTACGCTGAAATAAGATCACACAGAATGGAGCAAACTAATGGCAGAAGAGAGAGAATATACAGATGTGCAAAGCTACCGTGTTGTGCTGGAAGGCGGCGAAGGGATCTACGAGGAGAAGAAATCCAGATTCATCGCCACGGTTCGAAGCTGTGAGACGGAAGCGGAAGCCGTGGAATTCATTGAGGCGATGAAGAAAAAATACTGGGATGCCAGACACAACTGTTCCGCCTTTGTCATCGGCAGCAGAGGCGAACTGACCCGCTGCAGCGACGACGGAGAACCCAGCGGCACCGCAGGCAGACCGATGCTGGAGGTCCTGTTGGGCTCCGGCATCAAAAATGTGTGCGTGGTGGTGACCAGATATTTCGGCGGTGTTCTGCTGGGCACCGGCGGGCTGGTCCGGGCATACACACAGGCGGTACAGGAGGGACTTGCCGCCTGCAGGATCGGTCGGATGCGCAGGGGCAGAAGAGTGACTCTTACCACCGATTACAACTGGATCGGCAAGATACTGTATCTGCTCGGCAATGAAGGCATCGAACCGGAAGCCTCCGACTATACGGACAGGGTATCGCTGACACTGACTCTGCCGGCAGAAGATTGTGATCGCCTCCGCAAACAGATGACAGAGGTGACCAACGGGCGCGTGGAAATTGTGCTCGGGGACACCTACTATTTCGTTGACAAGGAAGACGGAGAAAGTTAAAATATGAGTTGTTGAATGTTTTTCCGGGAGTCGGATGTCTGCAGCAAACATGCGCTGCACGAAAGGTGACATCCTGCTCCGTGACACGGTGATTTTTTCCTGGCAGAAAGGTGGTGGTTTTGGTATGAAGAGTAAAGAACGAAGTTCAGACAGTCCTCTTCCCGGTCGAAGTACCAATTTCATATTAAAATCACAGAAGGAGAAATGCCATGGAAATGTTAAACGAACTTGACGAGCGGCACAATCTGGAAGAATTGCGTGAGCTTTTTGAGAGCAAACAGTACACCAAGCTCCGCCAGTTTCTGGCAGAACTAAACGATGCGGATATCGCGGCACTGATCGAGGAACTGGACGAGGAGGAGGTATCTAAGGTTTTCCGTATTCTGCCCAAGGATCTGGCAGCAGACGTGTTCTCTTACCTGGATGTGGACTACCAACAGACCATCATCTACTCCCTGTCCGAAAAGGAAGCGGCAAATGTCATCGATAACCTGATGGCCGATGATGCGGTAGACTTTCTGGATGAGATGCCCGCCAATGTGGTAGAGCGGCTTTTGGCCAATGCCAAGCCGGATACCCGCCAGGCCATCAACCACCTGCTGCGCTACCCGGAGGACTCTGCCGGCAGTATCATGACGGTGGAGTACGTGTCATTAAAGGAGAGCTTTACGGTGGACCAGGCCATCGAGCACATCAAGAAGGTGGGTCTGGACAGTGAGACCATCAACATCTGCTACGTGCTGGATGCCCAGCGCAAGCTGGTAGGAACCGTTGCCCTCAGATATCTTCTGTTGAGCGATGGAGACGAAATTATCGGCGACCTGATGCACGAGAATATTATCGCCATCAATACACTGATGGACCAGGAGCAGGTTGCCGCACAGTTTAAAAAATACGACTTTACGGCCATGCCGGTAGTAGACAATGAGAATCGCCTTGTGGGAATTATCACCGTCGATGATATTGTGGATATCATGGAAGAAGAGACCACAGAGGATATGGAAAAGATGGCAGCTATCGTGCCCAGCGACAAACCCTATATGAGGACAGGCGTGCTGGAAACTTATAAAAAGAGGATCCCCTGGCTGCTTCTGCTGATGGTGTCCGCTACCTTCACCGGTGCGATCATCAGCTCCTTCGAGGAAGCCTTGAGCAAGTATGCAGCCCTCATCGCCTTTATCCCAATGCTGATGGATACCGGCGGTAACGCAGGCGGACAGGCCAGCGTGACGGTGATCCGTGGTCTCTCCCTGGGGGAGATCGAGTACAGCAATGTGCCCGGTGTGATCTGGAAGGAGATTCGGGTGGCCGTGATCTGCGGCATCACACTGGCGGCTGCCAATTTTGCAAAGCTGATGCTCTTTGACCGGGTAGGCGTTCTGGTATCCGCTACCGTTTGCTTCACCCTGGTGGCAGCAGTGGCAATGGCAATGCTGGTAGGCTGTATTCTGCCCATCGGTGCCAAGAAGCTGGGCTTTGACCCTGCCGTGATGGCCAGTCCTTTCATCACAACCATCGTGGATGCACTGAGTCTGCTGGTATATTTCAGGTTTGCGACGATGATTCTGGGAATCTAGCAGTATGGTCTTTCAATGCTCGGGTTCCCGGATAACAGTGTGTGTCTGTGACCGGAGGCACACTGTTTGTAAGGTGGAATCCGGATCGCAGGGAAAAACAGGTACGGGAAAATGAATGAATACGAAGAATGCTATACAAATATTGATGAACTGAATCCACACTTCCTGTTTACCTGGAAGGGCACGAGAGATAAGACCAGGGATGAGGCTAATTTCCACAGCCACGAGTATCTGGAGATGGCCTTTGTCCTGTCCGGAGAGGGAAGATATCGCTTCGAGGAAGGCATTGTGCCCATCGTGGAGGGAGACCTTCTGATTTTCAACCCCGGTGTGAAGCACCAGTCCATAGCGTGTCCGGGAGCGTCGGTTCCCGCCACGGAATTTTTTGTGGGTGCGTCCGGTATCCGACTGACCGGCATGCCGAACAACACCATCCGGGTTCCGGGAGGCGGACCGATCCTGCACACCTCCGGTGAACTGCGCCAGAAGCTGTTCAAGATCTGCTCCTCCATGGAGGCGGAGAAGGCCAGCTGCAAGCCCGGCAGATACGTGATGATGAAGGCTTACCTGATGCAGTTTCTCATGCTGATCATCCGGGAGGAATGTGCGCCTGTGGAACGCTCCGGCGGCTACGCCTTCGAATCGGTGAACAAGAAATATGTGGTGGAGCAGATGGTGAACTATTTCGAGGACCACTACAGCGAGAAGATCTCCTTAGACCAGATCGCCGAGAATATGTACTTAAGTCCCTTCTATATCTCCAAGATCTTCAAGTCTGAGACCGGGGACACCCCCATCAGACACCTGATCAACATTCGTCTGGAGAAGGCCAAGGAACTGTTGGAACAGGGATACGATGGCAGCATTCAGGAGATTGCCGCGCTGGTAGGCTACGACGATGCATACCACTTCAGCAAATTGTTTAAAAAGCGCTTCGGCGTTCCGCCTTCTCAGGTGCGGAGGATGATGTGACTTTCCAGGGTCGATCGGACAGGGTCGGCCCTGCTTTTCGACATTTTTTTAACAGGCTCGTTAGTTTTTTAACTTTTCATGAAAGTATTTACATTTTCAAATATTTTCTCTACACTATAATTAAACAGGTATGGGGCGAGAAGTTGATACTCTGCCGCAGATCAATGAAATTACAGAAAGGTTTGGTTGACAGATGAGATATTTTTTTGAGGCAAGAATTCATAAGAGAGACCGGGGCTATATTATCAATGTTCCCTTCAATGTATGGGAGGTGTGCAAACAGCGGGAGATCATCGAAGGTGATATCGTGTTGGATAACAAGATCATCCAGTGTGAGCTTCGTCCTCTGGAGAAGGGCAACTATGAGATCTACATAGACGAGTCCGTGGCGATGACCTGTGAACTGGGTGTTCCCCACAAGATCCTGTTACATATCACCGGATCTCTGATCCGTATGGACCAGAACAGCCCCTACAGCTTCGAGCATCCCATCCGCAAGATCGACAGTATGGAAGTGATCATCCAGCCCGAGGACGGACTTTGCGGACAGGCCTGTGTGGCAATGCTTGCCGGAGTCACCATCGCCGAGGTGATCAGTGTTATGGACTGCAGAGAGTGGCAGGCTACCATGGGCCGCGTGATCTCCGCATTGAACTATTACGGCATTGACCACAACGATATCATCATGTACACCAAGGGCAAGGAAAATGTTGTCCTCCCCAAGTGCTGTATTATGATGGAGAAGATGGGGCGTTACTGCCACTATCTGGTTCACTATGACGGAAAGTTCTATGACTCCAATCTCGGTGTGCTGGAAGAGTACGATATGACCAAGCTGCTTGGCTACCTGGAGATCAAGTGCTAAATTGAATGGAACAAAATGGAAACTCCTCGCTTGAAATGCGGGGAGTTTTTTTGTGGATATAGATTTTGAAGCTTTTGTGTCATTCGCGGAAAGTACAGTTTCAGTTTCACCTGAACCTTAGTTTCTAAACGAATTATTAAATCGTGGAAACCGCCTGTCGGTACGAAAATGAATGAAAATAAGAGAAAACAGAAGAAAAAATGAGATAATGAGAGATATATAACCGAGAATACAGTTGAAAAACACAGCATATAAAACTAATATATGTTCTAACGATTAGCACTCCCTTTGAATGAGTGCTAACAAACCAAATGCATTGCACTTAGAGATCAGATGCAGTGCAAATTGTGAATAGGAGGCAGACAATATGAAATTAGTACCGTTAGGAGACAGAGTTGTATTGAAGCACTTAGTTGCAGAGGAGACTACCAAATCCGGAATCGTTCTTCCCGGACAGAACAAGGAGAAGTCCCAGCAGGCAGAAGTGATCGCTGTCGGTCCCGGAACCACAGCTGACGGCAAGGAGATCAAGATGGAGGTCAAAGTCGGCGACCATGTGATCTACTCTCAGTATGCCGGCACACAGGTAAAGCTGGACGACGAGGAGTATGTTGTCGTAAAGCAGTCTGATATCGTTGCAATCGTTGAGTAAGCAGTCAGGATTCACAGATCGTTCCGAATACAGTCTGTTCCAAGTAATTCATTAGGATAGGAAATAAGGAGGCTATTGATATGGCAAAGGAAATTAAGTACGGTGCAGAGGCACGTGCAGCATTGGAGGCAGGCGTTGATAAGCTTGCAGATACAGTCAGAGTAACACTGGGACCCAAGGGAAGAAACGTTGTACTGGATAAGTCCTTCGGTGCTCCCCTGATCACCAACGACGGTGTGACCATCGCCAAGGAGATCGAACTGGAGGATGCATTCGAGAATATGGGCGCACAGCTGGTAAAGGAAGTGGCTACCAAGACCAACGACGTAGCCGGTGACGGTACCACTACCGCAACCGTTCTTGCACAGGCAATGATCAACGCAGGTATGAAGAACCTGGCAGCAGGTGCAAACCCCATCATTCTGAGAAAGGGTATGAAGAAGGCTACCGACTGTGCAGTAGAGGCACTGATCGGCATGAGCCAGAAGGTAAACGGCAAGGAGCATATCGCAAGAGTCGCAGCGATCTCCGCAGGTGACGAGGAAGTCGGCCAGTTGGTTGCAGATGCAATGGAGAAGGTAAGCGGAGACGGTGTTATCACCATCGAAGAGTCCAAGACCATGTTGACTGAGCTGGACCTGGTAGAAGGTATGCAGTTTGACAGAGGATATATTTCCGCATACATGGCAACCGATATGGATAAGATGGAGGCAACTCTCGACAATCCTTACATCCTGATCACCGACAAGAAGATTTCCAACATCCAGGATATTCTTCCCGTATTGGAGCAGATCGTTCAGTCCGGTGCGAAGCTGCTGATCATCGCAGAAGACGTAGAGGGCGAGGCTCTGACCACCCTGATCGTGAATAAGCTCCGCGGCACCTTCAATGTAGTTGCTGTGAAGGCTCCCGGCTACGGCGACAGAAGAAAGGCTATGCTGGAGGATATCGCAATTCTTACCGGCGGTACCGTGATCAGCTCCGAGCTGGGTTATGAGCTGAAGGATACCGACCTGTCCATGCTGGGCCGTGCAAAGAGCGTAAAGGTTCAGAAGGAGAATACCGTAATCGTTGACGGTGAGGGCGATGCAGCAGCAATTCAGGCCAGAATCGCACAGATCAAGAAGCAGATCGAGGAGACCACCTCTGACTTCGACAGAGAGAAGCTCCAGGAGAGACTTGCTAAGCTGGCAGGCGGTGTTGCAGTGATCCGTGTCGGCGCCGCTACCGAGACAGAGATGAAGGAAGCAAAGCTTCGTCTGGAGGACGCTCTGGCTGCTACTAAGGCTGCTGTGGAGGAAGGTATCATCTGCGGCGGTGGTTCCGCATATATCCACGCCACCAAGGAAGTTTCCAAGCTGGCTGCTACCCTGGAGGGAGACGAGAAGACCGGTGCCCAGATCGTTCTGAAGGCTCTGGAAGCTCCTCTGTTCCACATCGCAGCAAATGCCGGTCTGGAGGGAAGCGTTATCATCAACAAGGTGAGAGAGTCTGAGATCGGTATCGGCTTCGATGCACTGAAGGAAGAGTATGTAGATATGGTTGCATGCGGTATTCTGGATCCTGTGAAGGTGACCAGAAGCGCATTGCAGAACGCTACCAGCGTAGCAAGCACTATGCTTACCACCGAGAGCGTTGTTGCTAACATCAAGGAGGATGCTCCCGCTATGCCCGCAGGTGCCGGCGGTATGGGCGGCATGATGTAAGCTGCTTTCCGGAAGGAAAAGAGCCCGGGCGAGACGTGAGAAGGAATGTCGGTTTCGCATGTTCGTAGGGCTGAGAGAAAACGAGTTTGGGTCCCTGTTCCGCTTTTCGCGGAGCGGGGACTTTTTATTTCTAAGATGGGTGGCATTTGAAATTCTGTTCCACTTATCGCGGAGGGGACTTTTTGTGTCAAAATCGTTGAAAACGTCCAGCCCTTATCACATTGGGAGTGGTTTCTTCGCAGTGAATGTGGTATAGTTGAGGTAAGAGCTTGAGCAGAGCACTTAAGTGTAGGAGAATCGGCTCGGAAAGAGGGAATATATGAAGACTTTTCATTACATTGTAGAGTCCATCGACGGAGATTACGCATAC
>JAHBAA010000007.1 GCA_018385425.1 Acetatifactor sp. | reverse complement strand
ACATAGAAAGGGATAGAGCATATGAAGAAGAGAGTAGTCGTGACCGGTATGGGTGTGATCAGTCCCATCGGGAACAATGTGGAGGAGTTCTGGAAGGGGATTGTGGAGGAGAAGATCGGTTTTGCTCCTATCACCTCCTTTGATACGTCCAATTATAAGTGTAAGCTGGCGGCGCAGGTGAAGGATTTTCAGCCGGAGGAGTATATGGACAAGAAGGCAGCCAGAAGAATGGAGCCCTTCTGTCAGTATGCAGTGGCGGCGGCAGGAGAGGCCATTCGGGATGCCGGGCTCGTGATGGAGCAGGAGGATCCCTATCGGGTGGGCTGTGCCATCGGCAGCGGCATCGGAAGCTTACAGGCGATGGAGCGGGAGCACATCCGTCTGTTGGAGAAGGGACCTTCCCGTGTGGCTCCCATGCTGGTGCCCCTGATGATCTCCAATATGGCGGCGGGCAACGTGAGTATTGCCTATGGCCTGAAGGGAAAGAGCATCAATGTGGTGACCGCCTGTGCCACAGGAACCAACTCCATCGGTGAGGCGTTCCGCACCATTCAGTACGGAGATGCGGATGTGATGGTGGCAGGAGGAACCGAGGGCAGCGTGACACCCATCGGAATCGCCGGTTTTCAGGCACTGACTGCGTTGTCAGATAGCGAGGATCCTGCCAGATGTTCCATTCCCTTCGATAAGGATCGAAACGGCTTTGTCATGGGAGAGGGAGCCGGTGTTGTCGTGCTGGAGGAGCTGGAGCACGCATTGGCCCGGGGTGCTCACATCTACGCAGAAGTATTGGGCTACGGATGTTCTTCCGATGCCTTTCATATCACCTCCCCTGCGGAGGATGGGGCGGGTGCTGCCAGAGCGATGGAGAACGCCATGGCTGACGGCGGTGTGGCACCTTCTGATGTGACCTATATCAACGCCCACGGAACCAGCACGCACCACAATGACCTGTTTGAGACCAGAGCCATCAAGCTGGCCTTTGGAGAGCATGCCAAGGATCTGCGCATCAACTCCACCAAGTCTATGGTGGGGCATCTTCTGGGAGCAGCCGGTGCCGTAGAGTTCGTGACCCGCGTAAAAGAGATGACAGAAGGCTTTATCCACAAGACTGTGGGACTGCGTGAGACAGAGGGAGAGATGGACTTAAACTACTGCATGGAAAGCTATCGGGAGAACGTTCCCTATTGTCTGTCCAATTCTCTGGGTTTTGGCGGTCATAATGCCAGTATTTTGATCGGACAGTATCAGGAGGGCTAATCATGTCGCTATTGACAATCAAGGAAATCATGGAGATCATTCCCCACAGACATCCTTTTCTTCTCATCGATACCATTGAAAGTCTGGAGCCCGGTGTGGGAGCTGTGGGGAAGAAGTGTGTCTCAGGAAACGAACCCTTTTTCGCGGGGCATTTTCCGGGAAACCCTGTCATGCCCGGTGCGCTCATTATCGAGGCTTTGGCGCAGGTGGGTGCCGTTGCGATGCTGTCTCTTCCCGAGATGAAGGGAAAGACAGCCTATTTTGCGGGAATCGACAAGGCAAAGTTCCGCAGGAAGGTTCTTCCCGGAGATGTGCTGCTGTTGGAGACGATCATTACCAAGGTAAAAGGGCCCGTAGGAGTGGGCAGGGCGGTGGCCACGGTAGACGGCAGGAAGGTGGCAGAGGCGGAACTGACCTTTGCCATCGGATAAGTAAGGAGATGAGTAGAATTGATTCGATGGAAGAAGTGGAAAGAGATTCGCCCGGTGAAGGTGAATTATGAACATACAGATGCGACCTACGGTATCGGAAATCTGGTGAAGACACCGGAAGCGACTGCAGTGCCGGTTCAGGTATCCGACGACAAGACTATCAAGTGCCCAAAGTGCGGCAAAATGGTGGAGCGGGGTCGTGTGGTGAAGCGCAAATATGTGTGCTATGAGTGCGGCGGATACTTCCGTGTCAAGACGAACAACCGAATCCGCATGGTTGCGGATCCCCACAGCTTTGAACCGATGTTTGCCGAGAATCCGGTACACAATCCTCTGCAGTTTGAGGGCTATGAGCAAAAGCTTGCCGAGGCGAGGGAAAAGACCGGCCTGGACGAAGCGGTGACGGTGGGAACCTGTCGGGTGTTCGGTGAGAAGATCATGCTGGGGGTCTGCGATTCCCGTTTCCTGATGAGCAGCATGGGCTCCGCAGTGGGTGAAAAGATCGCCAGTGCCTTCGAATATGCCACGGAAAACCGACTCCCTGTCTTTCTGTTCTGCTGCTCCGGCGGTGCCAGAATGCAGGAGGGCATTGTGTCCCTGATGCAGATGGCCAAGACCTCCGCTGCCATCAGGAAGCACAGCGATGCAGGTCTGTTCTACTGTTCTATCCTGACAGATCCCACCACCGGCGGCGTGACCGCAAGCTTTGCCATGCTGGGGGATGTGATCCTGGGAGAACCCGGTGCGTTGATTGGCTTTGCCGGTCCCCGGGTCATCAGACAGACCATCGGACAGGAACTGCCGGAGGGATTTCAGACGGCGGAGTTTCTGTTGAAGCATGGTTTTCTGGATGGAATCGTAAAGCGGGAAAATCTGAAGAAGACGATCTATTTTCTGGTGAAGGCACATCAGTGCAAGCCCTCCTTCTATGCGGATTTTCATCAGGAGGAGTTCGCATTTGAGCCCTCTGAGGTGTTGAAGGAGCGGGACTGGAAGTCCATGGATCTGACAGCCTGGGACAAGGTGACAGGGGTCCGCAGAATGACCAGACCCTCTGCCTTTGACTATATGGAACAGATATTTGATACCTTTGTGGAGGCACACGGAGACAGGGCCTACGGAGACGATCCCGCCATCGTGGGCGGCATCGGATTTCTGGGCAATCAGCCGGTGACAGTGATTTCCCAGTTAAAGGGCAAGACGGTGGAAGAATGTGCCGCGAGAAACTACGGTATGCCCATGCCGGAGGGATACCGCAAGGCGCTGCGCCTGATGAAGCAGGCCGAAAAGTTTCACCGCCCCATCGTCTGCTTTGTCAATACCCCCGGTGCTTATCCCGGCATTGAGGCCGAGGAGCGCGGAATGGGAGAGAGCATTGCCAGAAACCTGATGGAAATGGCAGGACTTACCGTGCCGGTGCTCAGCATTCTCATCGGAGAAGGCGGCAGCGGCGGCGCACTTGCAACGGCAGTGGGCAATGAGGTCTGGATGCTGGAAAACGCCACCTATTCGATCCTGTCCCCGGAGGGCTTTGCATCCATTCTCTGGAAGGATTCCGGCAGGGCCAGGGAGGCCAGCGAGATCATGAAGATCACTGCTGCAGACCTATATGAACTGCATGTGATCGATCAGATCATCCCGGAATACGGCGGAGCGGATGAACTGTCCGCACCGGCCATCGGAAAGTATTTAAGACAGCAGATCGGTTTGTTTTTACAGAAATTCACCGGCATGGAACCGGATCAGATCGCAGCCAAGCGATATGAGAGATTCAGACAATTTTAAGTGGGAGTGGAAATATGGCACGGGAATTGAAGATTGGAAATCTCACAGCGAAGATCCCTGTAGTGCAGGGAGGCATGGGGGTAGGCGTCAGCCTGTCTTCTCTGGCCGGTGCGGTTGCGGCGGCAGGCGGAATCGGTGTGATCTCTACCGCACAGATCGGTTTCAGACATCCTGATTTTGCAAGAAATCCCATCGAGTGCAATCTGATCGCTGTGAAGGAAGAGATCCGAAAAGCGAGAGAGAAGGCCATGGGAGGTATCCTTGGGGTCAATATCATGGTGGTGACCAGACGATACGAGGACTATGTGAAGGCGGCGGTGGAGGCGGGCATCGATCTGATCATTTCCGGTGCGGGACTGCCCATGAAGCTGCCGGAGCTGGTGGCGGGCAGTCTGACCAAAATCGCTCCCATCGTGTCCGGCAGAAAGGCACTGGAGGTGATCGTCAAATACTGGACCAAAAAGTATCAGCGTCTGCCGGATCTGGTCGTGGTAGAGGGGCCTAAGGCCGGAGGGCATCTGGGCTTTTCCAGAGAGGAGCTGGACCGCTACGAGACAGCCTCCTACGACGGGGAAGTGGTGCAGATACTGGATTATGTCAAACAGATCCGCAGGGAGTACAAGCAGCCCATTCCGGTGGTGGTCGGCGGCGGTGTTTTCAACAGAGAGGATATGGATCACTATCTGGCCCTGGGAGCAGATGGTGTGCAGATGGCCACCAGATTCGTCACCACAGAGGAATGTGATGCCGCTCCGGGCTTTAAAGAGGCGTATCTTGCCGCCACGAAAGAGGATGTGCGGATCATCAACAGCCCTGTGGGTTTGCCGGGCAGAGCCATCGCCAACCCCTTTCTGGAGAAGGTGAAGGAGGGCTGCGGTACCAGAGTGGCCTGCAGACAGTGCATTACCACCTGCAACCCTGCCACAACCCCTTATTGCATCACCGAGGCGCTGATCCGCGCGGTGGAAGGGGATACGGAAAACGGCCTGATCTTTTGCGGCAGCAATGTTTCGAAATGCTGTAAGCTGGAGACGGTTGCCGAGATTATGGAGGAATTTCAGTGAGCAACATGCGGATTCTGGGGACCGGAAGTGCGCTTCCGGCTCACGAGATGAATAATGAGGA
>JAHBAA010000005.1 GCA_018385425.1 Acetatifactor sp. | reverse complement strand
GGTGAGTAAAGTACCGTTTGAGATCCTCTCAAACTGCTGTTCCATCGACGCACATTCTTTTGGGGAAGGAGGAGAAGCATGTCAACAGAACCCTGCAGCAGCAAATCTATCGCAGCAAACCGTGCCACGTTCTACAGTGCCAACTCGGACACCTCCCGCCCTCGGATTCTGGTGGGCACCGGTCAGGAGCTGGTTCAGTATCGTCAGGAATCCTGTGTGCGCATCTGGTTCAATGATCTTCCTGCAGACTTTTCCCCCCATTGGCATAATGCACTGGAAATCATCATGCCCGTAGAGAATTGGTACGAGACGCAGATCGGTGAAGAGACTTTCACCGTGAGGCCCGGAGAGATTCTGTTGATCCCCCCCGGGGAGCTGCACTCCCTGCATGCGCCGCAGTCCGGCAACCGTTTTATCTTCCTGTTCGATCTCACTGCACTCTCCAGAATACACGGATTCGCAGGCGTACAGTCTATTCTGGCAAATCCGCTTTATCTCACCAGAAGCACCCATCCCAACATTTGTGATGACGTGTATCAGATCCTGGTTCAGATGCGGAACGAGTATTTCAGCAAGAATGAGTTCGCGGAGCTGACGATTTTCTCCCTGCTGCTCAATATGTTCGTGAAGATCGGCACCAACCATCTGCAGGACATCAATCTGTTCCCCAATATGCGGGTCTACAAGCAAAAGGAATATGTGGACAAATTCAACAGCGTGATGGATTACATAGATTCCCACTATATGGATGACCTGAATCTGGATGATATTGCAAGTTCTATCGGATTCAGCAAATATCATTTTTCCAGATTATTCAAGCAATATACCAACTACACCTTCTGTGCCTATATCACCAGAAGGCGTATTCAGATCGCCCAGGAGCTCCTGGCACAGCCGGACCTGTCAATCACAGAGGTTGCGCTGCAGTCCGGTTTTCCCAGCATCTCTACCTTCAACCGCGTATTCAAGCAGGCGAAGAACTGTACCCCCAGCGAGTATCGTGAGAAAAATCATCTGCACTCTCACCACGACTCCTAATATACCGTTACGGAGGATCTCCCCTCATGCTCTTCAATTCCTATGCCTTTTTCGTCTTTCTGCCCATTGTGTGGATGATCTATTTTCTCATGAACCGACTGGGTTCTCACAGGCTTGCCCTGTTGAGTCTTCTGGTTGGTTCCTTTGTATTCTACGGATTTGATGACCCAAGGCTTTGCCTTCTGTTGGGTGCAAGTATCGTTGGCAATTACTGTGTTCACCTTGTCCTGACGATGGAAACACTTTCTCCGACGGCCAGAAAATGCATGCTCGTTCTGGGGCTTGCCTTTGACTTTTCTCTGCTCTTCTATTTTAAATACCTCAACTTTACACTGACCAATATCAACCGACTGTTTTCCACCTCTCTCACCTGGAAGAAGATTGCTCTCCCTCTGGGAATCAGTTTTTATACCTTCCAGCAGGTATCCTTCGTGATCGACAGTTATGAACGGAAGATGCCTCGCTATCCCTTTCTGGAATACAGCGTATTTGTGTCGTTTTTTCCTCAGCTGGTGGCAGGCCCCATCGTGCTTCACCAGGAACTGATCCCACAGCTGCGGGACCGGTCAAAGCATCATGTCAATTTCTCCAATGTCTTTCGCGGTCTGGAGTATTTCATCCTCGGTCTGGCGAAAAAGGTTCTGGTGGCGGACTCCTTTGCCAAGGTCTGCGATATCGGTTTTTCCGACACAATAGTATTGAATACGCCCGGTGCCTTCCTCACCATGCTGACCTATACGCTGGAGATCTATTTCGACTTCAGCGGTTACTGTGATATGGCAATCGGATTGGGGCTGTTCTTCAATATCGATCTGCCGAAAAACTTCAACTCCCCGTACAAGTCTCTGAATATCAGTGAATTCTGGAAGCGGTGGCATATGACGCTGACCCGCTTTCTCACCACCTATGTATACATTCCTCTGGGCGGCAATCGAAAGGGACAGCTCCGTACTCTGGTCAACGTCATGATCGTGTTCACGGTCAGCGGAATCTGGCATGGTGCAGCCTGGACCTTCCTTCTCTGGGGGATCCTGCATGGTCTGGCGCAGGTGTTCCACCGTCTGTTCCACACGATCACAGAAAAACTCCCAAAATGGATCCGGTGGCTTCTCACCTTTAGTTTTGTAAACGTTGCCTGGATCTTCTTCCGGGCAGAGTACTTCCGCCAGCCCTTCCGCCTGATCGGCAGCATACTGAAGGGGGGCATGGGATGGCTGCCGTCGAAAATGACCCATGCGCTCTGGGATAGTTCCCTGTCAGTCCTTCTGATGGAACGGTTTCTTCCTACTTCCGCCATAGAGATGGTCCTGGAGTTTATGACGTGGGGGTGGACACTTTTCTGGACGGTCATCTGTGTAAAAGCTCCCTCCACCGCCGAGATCACCGAAAGGCATTATCGTTCCAACAAATGGCTTGCCTGGCTAAGCCTGTTGCTGATCCTTTCTCTGTTTTCATTCTCAAGGATCTCCAAGTTTATTTACTTTAATTTCTAAAGAAGGAGGTTGTCCTCTGTGAAACGAACCGATAAAGCAGCACTGGGATCTTTTGTTCTGATCTTCCTGGCGATTCTTGTGCCGATGATTGCCTTAATTCTCTGGATGGATCCTTTTTTCCAGTATCATAAACCACTCCCCGGCCAAGCCCTGATCCTTCGGGATGCGGTCTATCAGACGCCCGGCGCCGCCAGAAACCTTGAATACACCGATGTGATCGTAGGGTCCTCTATGACCGAAAATTTCCACACCTCATGGTTCGATGATGAAATGGGATGGCATACCCTGAAGCTTTCCTACTCCGGTGCCAGGACCGATGATCTGAAGGCAATTCTGGAGCAGGTGTTCTCCGGCGACAGAAAAGTGGATCATGTTCTTATGGATCTCAACAGTTATCAGTTTCTGGTGCCTGCCTGGACCGCCTATACCGAGAGACCGGGATACCTGTATGACGATTCCTGCCTGAATGATGTTCCCTATCTGTTAAACCGGGATGCCCTTCACTACAGCATCAGCAATCTGGCGAATTACCTTCAGGGAGAGACCGACAATCTCGATTGCGCTTATTGTTGGGATGACACCGTTGCCTTCGGTGAGGAGATCGCCAAAAAAGACTGGGCACCCCGTCGTCAAAAATATCTCTCCCAAACCGTCACAAACAAGCCGCAGAATTCGATCCCTGCCACAGTCACCGAGAATCTGGACAATCTGACTCCCATCATCGGTGCACACCCTGAGACCGAGTTCCTTCTCTATCTGCCTCCCTACAGTATGTTGTATTGGGAGGAGGCCACCTACTCTGAGATGGGGTTGGAAAACTATATTGCGATCTATTCCAAAGTGATAGGGGAACTGCTTGCATACCCGAATGTGACCCTCTACTACTATCAATATGAACCGGAGATCATCACGAATCTGGACAACTATCTGGATTCCTGCCATCATACTCCCCAGATCAATCGGTATCTCTTCGAGCAGATCAAAGCCGAGGAGAAGAGACTTACCGTGGACAATTATCAGGAGGCATTGCAGGAGATGTATCTCTTTGCAAGAGACTATGACTACTCCCGCTACTGGAAGTAAAGCGGAGACGCGACGCATGGAAAAGAGCGGCTGCCGGGCATCTCAGAATGCCGCAGAAACCGCTCTTTTTTCTTTGCTATGACTCACTGTATTTGTATACAAAATCCCGGAATAATGCCGAACCGCCGATCTTTTTGGTGGCATACAGGGAAAGCCCCACTCTGCATCCCGCAAAGTGATCCAGCCCAAAATAGATGCGATGAGGCTCACCGATCTTTCTCCACTTCCCTCCCTGCATGGGTTCTCTGTAGTAAAAGCTGGCTGTCTCGGCGTTTTCCCGAAAATCCACATCCATCCGCAGTCTGACCACAGGCTCCATCAGATTGACTCTCTCAGTCACGATTCCCGGCATGTAATCCGGAAGCCTGGTGTTGCGATTTTTTTCATTATCCTCCCGCTCCATCATGGTCAGATAAAAGCGGCGAAGCTCTCTGCTTACTGCCAGCATCCCGTAGCATCCCTGCAGTGCACAGATACCGGCATAGTCTCCTTCGTTTAAGTCACCGGCATCCACCGTCACCTCAACACTGCATTTGGGATACATTAACCGCTGCGTCAGAGTATTGATGGTCTGCGTCACATTCGTACAGATCTTTCCGCTGGTCAGCTTCAGTCCTCCCTCGGGAAGCACTTCCCAAAACTCCGGGTTGGGCTCATGGTTCCACTGCCACTGTTTCTTCAGCATGGCATGTCCAAACTCATCCACCTCATAGTGAAAATCATCGGAACACCAGAGGGGTTCATACTCGTAATGAGGACGATTGTCTGTCACCTCAATCTGCTCCGGCACCCTTCCATTGACACCAAACACCGGCATCTGTCCGGAGAAATCCACAGGTACCAGCACCGGAAATCGTCCTGCTGCCCCACGGTCCTGTATCATCATACTATACCACCGGCCGTCATTGGTCTGAACCAAACCGCCCTGTGCCACACCGTTGTTGTCAAGCCCAAGCGTATCGTCCAACACGACACCGCCTGTGAATTCCCCATCCAGAGTTTCCGAACGATAACACATCTGTACTCTTCTGCCGGTGCCGCCCTTGGGCCAGCGGATGGTAAAGAGGTAATAGGCACCGTCTATCTTGTGAAAATGTACCCCCTCATCGGGAAGCCACATCTCTTCCCGAGGTGCCTCCAGAAGCTTTCTGGCGAAGCCGCCCGGCTTCATTCCGCTCAGATCCGGTTCCATCTCCCGCATCCAGATCTCCCTGTGTCCAAACACCAGATACACTCTGTCATCGTCATCGAAAAACAGTGCCCCCTGGTGAAAGTAGAAATCAATATAGTGCTGCTCCCAGGGGCCCTCGATATCGGTGGACTTGTAAAAGTAAGTACGACCGGTCTCCTTTGCAGCAAAAGTCACATAAAAGCAGCCTTTATGATATTTTAACGATCCCGCCCACATACCGCAGCCGTAATTGCTGCGTTCATTGGTCATCCGCGCCTCTTCCGTACCTTCAAAGGTATCAAAAACATAGGAAGCGATCTCCCAGTGAAGCAGATCGTAGGAGCGCAGGATCACAGCTCCGGGAAGGAAATGTATCGTCGTGCTGATCATATAATACACATCACCCACGCGAATGATATCCGGATCCGGGAAATCTGCCTTTATGACGGGGTTTGTCCCCTTGTTCTTAAAATACATCTTCCGTTTCATAGGTTCCTCTGCTTCTACTCTTCCGGTTTGCTGATGACGATCTTGCCATCATGCAGACCGATACTGACTTTGTTGTTCTTCAATTCCAGACTGCTCAGAAGCTCTGCAGGGATCTGCAGTCTTCCGGCCCGGTCCAGGATCACGTACTCATCCTGGGTATCCTCCATACGCCAGTCGATATTGCTCTCCTGCAATCTGTCGGCGTAAGCCTCCTTCAGAACTCGCTCACTGCTGATCTTGCCGTCCCGGATCGCCACAACACGTTTTACCTTTTTGGAAAGTGCCACGTCATGGGTTACGATCAGAATGGTCTGTCCGTTCTTGTTCAACTCGGAAAACACGTCAAAGATATAGTTTGCCGTCTTCATGTCCACGCTTCCTGTCGGCTCATCTGCCAGAAGAAGCTTGGGGGAATTGGCCAGCGCTATGGCGATTGCCACTCTCTGCTGCTCACCGCCGGAGAGCATATTCATGCGGCTCTTCTTCTTGTGACTCATCCCGACCATCTCGAGAAGCCCCAGCGCCTTCTCCCGCTTCTGCTTTGTACTGGACAGACTCATCGGAAGCATGACATTTTCCAACACTGTCAGATAAGGAAGCAGGTTTCTGCCGTTATTCTGCCAGACGAAGCCGACCGTGTCTCTCTTGTACAGCACCAGCTCCTTCTCCGTCATGGTGAACAGGTTGCTGCCGGCCACAAACAGTGACCCGGCGCTTGGTCGGTCCAGTCCGCCGATCATATTGAGGAAAGTAGACTTACCGCTTCCGCTGTTGCCGATGATGGCGGTCAGCTCTCCCTCTTCTACCGTCAGATCCAACCCCTGAAGGGCAAGCACTTCTGTCTGTTTTGTCTTATAAATTTTTACCAGGCCATCCGCCTGAATCATGGCTTGTGACATAAGTCTTCTCCCTTCTAACTGATCCTCTGTCCGTTCTCCAGCTCAATGATCATATCGCCTGCATCCATCAGACCCACATCATGGGTGGTCATCAGAATGGTGATACCCTCCTTGCGGGTCATCTCCTTAAAAAGTCTGGTAACCTGTGCAGCCATTGCGCTGTCCAGCTCCGCAGTAGGCTCATCGGCCATGATCACCTTTGGATGATGGGCGATGGCCCGGGCGATTGCCACTCTCTGCTGCTCACCGCCGGACATCTCCGCAGGCATATGATGCATACGGTTGCCAAGGCCCACCAGCTTTAAGCACTCCTCCACACGTTTATCCCGCTCCTTGCCGGGTTTGATACCGGCAAGCCGCATGGAAAACTCCACATTCTGGAATGCATTCATGGTAGGGATCAGAGACACTGCCTGAAAGACAAACCCCATCTCCTTTCGGCGCAGATTCTCCTTTGCCCTGTCGGACATACTGCCAAGAGTCCTCCCTTCGATACATACATAGCCGCTGGTTGGATTATCCAAGGCTCCCACAATATTCATCAGCGTCGTCTTGCCGGATCCGGAACGTCCCCGCAGCACAGTCAACGTCCCTCTTTGAATCTCTGCGTTGATATCCTTCAGTGCCTGGAATTCACCTCCGGGCACCGGAAAGATACGATTTACACCACTTATTTCAATCAATACATTATTCTTCATTATTCTTCACCCAACTTCAGCGCCTTTGCCACATTCATCTTGAACAGTAACAGGATCAGAACGGCAAAGCAGACAACCATCACCGCAGCGATCACACTGTACAGCCGCACCATATCGTCAGAGTTTACCACCAGCTGCATGGGAAGTACCTGATTGGTTGCAGCGTATGCCTGCTGCAGCATCGGTACAAACATGGAGGAGGTCAGCTTACCGATTCCGATTCCTGCCAGAATCGAGAATACACCGGAAAAAATCTGCTCATTCATCAGCATCTTGAAGAGTTCACCCTTGTGCATACCACAGGCCCGGAGCACACCGAAGATCATCTCTCTGGAACGGATGGACATGATCCAGTAGATCAGATAACCCACCGCACAGAGCACAATCGTCACGATAAAGCCCATGGTGAGCACACCGTTGGTTCCCTGCAGCAGAGGATCGGTGATCGTATTTTTGACATCGTCCTCCCGGCTCACATACTTCTTCAGACTTACGTTGTTTTCTTCTGCCCAGGCCAGCACTTCGTCGGAGCTGTGGCCTTCCGCCAGTTCGATCCAGATCTCGTAGGGAGTCACGCCCCAGCGCTGTCTGAAGTGGGCATAATGACCCACAATACAATATTGGTCCGTGGTACTTACGGTACCGTCCGGATTCAACGCCGACTGGGTGGGCGCATATCCGGGAAAATAATCGAAAAAGTCCACGATCGTGGCGGAGTCATTCTTTCCGTCTGCATTCTGGAAGGAAATGGAATCTCCCACCTTCATACCAAGCTTGCTTCTGAAGTTCTCGGAGACGATCACACCGCCGGAGTTCTCTGCAAGCGTATTCAGAAGCTCATAGTAATGTCTGTTGTTCAGCTCCTGATCCACCCAGGTGATCTCACCGAATTCTCTGGTATGAATGCCCATCACGGTGACTGTCTGCCTGGACTTGTCGGCACCTTTGATGGTAGCTGCCCGGTCTACCAGCACCCGGGTATATCCCTGCGCAAATTCCAACGTGGAATATTTTCCGTAATCCGGTTCCACATAGTCTCCGGTCTTATGTCCTTCGCTGTCCACCACAGCGGTCCAGTTCTCCTGCAGGATCACATCGGTGCCATCCAGATATTCTGCGTTGTCACAGGCATTCTGCAGGATCGTTCTTGCAACGGTGGCATGGTACATACCCAGCGAAATGGTCATGATCAGGAACAGCATGATAAACTGCTGCTTCCGACCGTTTTTGATGTTTTCCATAAAGGAGGCATAGCTTGCAGGCCCCCAGAATCTCTTTCCGCACAGATAGATCAGCTGCACGATCTTGGGCTGAAGTCTGAGGAACAGCATTCCCATACCAATGATAAACAGGGAGGAACTGATGTAAAGCAAGGGGTCCAGCGCTTCCCCCTTCAAAACATTCTCCGCAAGAGCGGTGGAATTCTTTCGGAAGGAATAGAAGCCATAGAGGGAGATCCCAAGCAAAATCACATCCAAAAACAGCTTCTCCCACCAGCTCTTCTGCTTCAGTGCCTTCTGCTGCTTCAGTTTTACGATGGTGACACGGCTGTGCTTGATGGCTGGCAGCGTCATGATCAGCAGCGTCACCAGCATGGCGATCCCTGCATAAATGGCTGCCTGTTTCGTGAATACGATGTTCAATACCCTGCTGTTGTTAAACTCCAGGAAGCTCTCGGCTGAGCCAAGGATCCGGCTGAACATTCCGCCCAGAGGAATGCCGAAGCATCCTCCCACAAGGGTGAGGAACAGACTCTGATAGAGATACAGCCGAAAGATCTGTGCTCCGGAGCTTCCGCGGCTCTTGATGACAGAGATCTCATTGCGCTCCATATCGTACATCTGACCGGAGATCATGAACAGGAAAGCTCCCAGCATGATCAGCACGGGAATCTGCAGAATCATCAGCGTTGCCTGAATTCGCTCCAGCTTGCGGTTGTAGCTATCCAGAATCGAACGATAGGGCGGCTCATCCATGGTACTGCGGAAGGAGCTTTCCTGGGTCAGATAATCGGTGGTCTCCATCAGTTTTTCCACCTGACCCGCCTTCAGATCCTCATACTCAAACATGGTATAATAGCTACAGCTGATGGTGAACTTCTTCGCGTTCTCGCCGGTAAACATACTGTGGAACAGATCCATATTCATCAGGCAGGCATTGGTGAGCTTACTCTCATCCACCTGCCAGTAACAGCTGTCATCGATGACCGGCTCAAACACGCCCTTCACATACAGGCGGATCTCCTTGCCGTTGATATCACGCATATCCTTGAAAATCAGTGTCTCGCCGATCAACAGATTGCACTCCACCATGGCATCCTGGGTAATGACGACCTCGATCGCCCCGTCCTCGGTAAGACCGGTGTCAGAATACATTTCACCGGCCAAAAGCTTTACATGATCGGACAGATTGGTCATGGCACTCAGACGCACGCTTAAGCCGTCCGTCTCCCATCGTTCCATGGCAGATCTGATCTCTGACTGTGTGAGACTGTAGAAATAATTGACTGATTTCTCCGTCACGCCCAGCTCCTGATGGATCCCTGCGACAAATTCCTCCATTCTGGAGATGGTCTGTCCCTGAGGATCCTTCTTGGAAAGAACCGTCATGCTGTTCATGGTGGGCCAGGTTCCCTCGGTCGCCAGGTAGGTCTTAAATTCATCCTGCAGCATTCTGTCATAGGCTGCCGACTGATATAGGGGGAAGCTGACCACTGTAGCGATCAGTAAAATACTTCCCAAAAGCAGGCACAGATTCATCCATTTCTTGTGCCATAATTTTTGCAGCATTATTCTATACATACTTCCATTCCTTCCGTCAGACCCTCTGCGACCCAATAATTACCGGTATCGGAACCGCCGGCTACAAAACTCTGGTAGATCACTTCGCCGTTCTCTTTCTTCAGCTTCACATAGGTGGTAGTTCCGGAGACAGTGACTGCGCTCTTTGGAATCAATACCACGTTTTCCATCTTTCTGGCTGCAACAGTCACCTTGAAACGGGAAGGATTCCAGTAGACCTCCCGAAGCGATGCACTGCCTGCCATCTCTCCGATATCCTCTGCAGATACCTGAATCAGCGCTGTATTCTCGTCGTTTAGATCTCTTTCAAAGGTAGTCTGACTCACGGTCACGACTTTTCCCTTCGCTTCCTTTTCATTCCCCTCCTCATCGGAGTACTGAATCGTCGCCTCCATGCCATAGGTCAGCTGCCCGCTCTTGTCCTCCAGCGCAATAAAGTTGGAGTTCTGCTCTGCGATGTAGACACAGTTCTGATTGGCGGAGAGCATTTTGCCTTCTTCCATCCCCCAGAAAGTGCTGACAACGATTCCGCTGATCGGCGCCTTGATCTGGGTAGTGGCAAAATCCTTCTTCATGTCCTGAATGACCTCTTCCAAATCGGCGATCCGCTCATTCTCACTGTCCAGATATTTCAGATACTCCTTGGAGGTGTCATCCTTGTGAGCCGCCTTGGTGTCCTCCAGACGTTCCTTTGCCCTCTGCAGCTCCTTCTGCTTTCTCTCCAGACCGATCTGATCGGGTACAACGCGGATGGTCATCAGCACATCCCCCTTCTGTACCTCCTGAAAGGTCTTGACCTTGATCTCCTCCAGATAAGCGGTTCCATACTCCACCGGATTCACAACGCTTGTATTCACGGGATATTCCAGGCTGCCCATCTCGCTGAAGATGCTCTGTACGGTACCTTTCTGCAGAGTGACGGTCTTCTTGCCGGGAACCAGAGCCTTTTCGGTGATGATCTTATCACCCGGCTCAATTCCGGACAAAACCTCCGCATACATTCCATCCTTCATGCCTACCTGTATCGGAACGTTCTCACTGTTTCCATCCCGAAGTACATAGACACTGGCTGCGTTGTCCGTCCAGGTGATCGCAGACTGCGGAACGGTAAGCACCTGCTCCTTTGATTGTTTCCGTACAACCACTACGCCAAAGCTGCCGAATTCCACCCTGTCCTCTTCATCGATCAGCCGGAAGGTGCTGTAGATCTTTCTCTGTGCGTCCTTCAGCTTTGTGTATTCCTCGGATTCCATGGCCTGATACTCCACTTCATACCGTTGGCCGTCCACAATTGCGTAGATCTCCTCCGCCTTTCCGATCTCTGCCTTGTTGATAAAGTCCGTCTTCAGGTACTTCTGACTCAAGTCAGATACCGCCATGAGTGCGGTTCCGCCGCCGAAAGAGTCACTCTGTGAGAGGCCGCGCATACCTGTGACCACACCGGTCATTCCGCTGACTACGGACTCCTTCTTCCGATCCTCCTGCAGGCGGTTTAGCAATGTCTTCTGATAGGCCAGATCCAGATTGAACAGTTCTGTCCGCTGCCTCATGGCCTCCTCCAGCTGCTGGACCTGGGCCGTAGCCTTCATCAGATTCTTCTTACAGTCATGATAGGATGCATTGTTATACCAGGCGGTATACTCCGGATTCTCTGCCTGTACGGGATTGCCGTTTTCATCTGTCTGCGTGATATACTGCTGGGGCTGTCTGGCCTCGTATTTCGTCACAATGTCCGAATTGTAAGTCACCGCCGACTTCTGTTTGGCAAGCTCCTCAGACTTTTCCGCCCAGTACTCGTTATACTCCTCCTGCATCTGGGCAATGGCTTCCTTTTGATTTTTGATCCTCTCCTCGATTCCCTCTGTATTGGTCAGAATCAGGGCATCGCCCTTTTTCACTTCGGTGCCGGCCAATGCGCCGTAGCCCTGAAACTGCATCCAGTGGTCGGCCTCGAACAATTCTGTGTATGGATAGACCATTCCGCTGACGATCTTCGCATCATACAGGCTGCGATAATCAGCCTCCTCATAGTTCAGGGCGATTCCCTCCGGTTCGATCAGTGCCACGTCTCCGTGATCGGCCGTGACGGCAGTCTGTCCGCATCCGGATAGAGACATCGTCAGAATCAGCAGAGCGAGTCCGGCAGATTTTTTTCCAGTATTCTTCCATTTCATCATCTCTGAATCACCTTATCTCCTTCCTCTAATCCTCCGACGATTTCCACCAGGTTATCCCCGAAGACACCTACTTCGATCCATTTAACCTGACGCATGCCGTTCTCATCTGCAACATAGACATAATATTTGTCATCCGCCTTGTTTACCGCTTTCTTCGGCAGAAAGAGAACCTGTTCCTTCTTCTCTGTTGTAAAAGTCATCATACCGGAGGTGCCGACCTCCAGACCGGAAGTATAGGGTCCGTCATACACCTTGAACTGCATCTTGTCCGTCCACTGATCCGGCTGATAGGGAGTCAGAATGTAGGTTCCGGCAGCATTTCCGATATTGACGATCATCTCCAGAAAATCGCCCTCATGAAAATGGACCGCATCCTCCTCCACATAGTCAGTCTCAAACAGACACTGGGAATTGTCTACGATGGTGATCACAGTTTCCCCTTCCTTGGAAGTGGAGCCCTGCAGATTCCTTTTGATCTCATACACCAGACCATCCATCTCGGCAGTCAGGCTGCAGTACTTCTTCTCCTGCTTCAACGAAGCCAGCTTCTTTCGGTCCAGTTCCAGCCCATCCTGACAATCCTCCCGCTGATAGCGGTACCTCTGCTGAATGCTCTCCACCTGTTCTTCCACCGCTTTCTTTCCCTCTGCGGATTGCCAGGGGGAGCTTAAGTAATTGACCCAGGCGTTCTGAATATCCAGAACCTCATTATTCTCTATGTAGGAGAGCAGCAGTTCGTTTCTCTCGATCTTGTACTCCAGATCTTCAATGTCTCGATTCAGGGTATTCAAAGTAAGGGTGGCAAGCAGATCGCCCTTCTTCACATAATCCCCCTCCTGGACATATACTTTATCCACGATCTTACCGGTCAGCTGAAAACTCTGCTCCGCCTCACTCTGCTGGCGATAGGTACACCGAATTCGCTTCGTGGCGATCACATCCCCTCGTTCCACTGTCGCATAGCTAAACGCCACGGTCTTCTCACTGTTGTCCACCACCACCGTCTTATCCTCAACAGGCCCTTCACCGCAGCCGCTGAGCAATATAGTGCACAATGAGCATATGCAGAGAGTTTTCACGCCCCGAAGGCTTTTATATTTCCCCATATTTGCCGATACCTCCATCTATTATCACTCAAGTATATTGTAGTGAATTTTTCTCGAAACTTCCTATTAACTCTTGTGAATCTTTTCCCAATTATTGCTATATCATCGATAATCTTGTCTATTTTGCACAATTAATGAAATATCATTTTGTGCAAAGAAGTAGAGCTGCCGCACTTTGTGCAGCAGCTCCTGATAAACACTCTATTTACGCATGGCAGCCCGAGCCTGTCTGAGCGAAGCGTTCATCCTCTCCCGGATGAAAGCCCTCTCCTCATCCTTCACCAGAAAGTAGAGGTAGGATTCCATGACGAACTCCTGGGGCATTCCCCGGCCCACGATCTTGAAATTCACATAGCCTCTGTCAATGTAGCCTGCGATCTCTTCATTGGAGATAAACGCCGGTCTTTCCATACATTCGGCAAAGGTCCGCTCCCTGGTATTGTTAGGGCAGGGAAAACCGGTTGTCACATCATATTCCAGCTGCAGCCTGGATTGCTGCAGATAATGCTCAGTTCGCCTGGGGCATCCCGGGAAGCAGACCTCGTTGACCAGCAGCTCCAGTCGGCTGGCATAGGGCTCCAGCCGGGACAGCGCGGCTTCGTCATGGTTGAGATCATAATCCAGAACCACCAGATAATAATCCTTCTGCAGTTCTTCCAGCACTCCGTCCACGCCGGTGATCCGCTTGGTGGTTGAAGAGATCAATGGAAAACCGGGATACTCCCTGCGGATATATTGTTCCAGGACCTCGGTGTTGACCAGCACCTGGTTCAATCCATTGTCCGCCAGCCTCATGATCAGATTGCAGTAGGTATCGTAAACATGCTTCTCCTCCAACAGGGAATTGGTCCAGGTGAACCTGACCGGAATGTTCTGCTTATTATAGATATCCAACACACGCTGTATGTCCTGTTTTCCCGTGAAGCCAAAGACGACACGTCCGCCGTTCCAGATGGCACCCGGAAAAGTGCCGTAAACAGAACCGATCCTATAGCCCTCCCTGAATTTGTCGGGATAGGTATGCATCAGATTGATGAGGATCTGGTTCAGCACTCTGAAATAGCAAAACCCGGGCAAATGCCAGTACACTTCCTTCGCTGCCATAACAACCTCCTAATCTTCCGGAACCCACACGCCGGGCTTGGGATGATTCACGACGATAATACGGTTGGACTTCAGATTGTTCAACAGCTGGATCCGGGTCTCACCCTGGAATTCCGGCTTGATCAGATAGTGAACATAGGTCTCCACCAAGGAGAAAATGTTGGCTGTTCTCCCTTCGATCTTGAAATTGTTGAAGCCCATGGGGACATACTTCTCCCAGATAGCATCGGGGCCGATATAGGTGCTGTAGTTCTGAATGGTATGTACGCAGTTGTACTCACCATACTCACAGTACCAGGGCTCCATGGGGATCTGTTTGTCGGCGGGAAGCTTGCGATTCTTCAGCATAATGCGCTGGCACTTGGCAATGTACTCATAATGCTTGCCGCGTCTGGGGCAATTGGGGGTACAGAGGGTGTTCACCAATATCTCACAGCGGCCCTTATCCTCAATCTTGGACAATTCTTCGAAATTGTTGTTAAAATTGTAGTCCAGAACCACCAGATAATAATCCTTCTTCAGTTCCTCATTCACTGCTTCTATATCGCGGATCTCCTTGCAGGTGGAGCTGTTCAGCTTAAAGCTGGGATAATTCTCACGGATATACTGCTCCAGAAGGGGAGAAAAGATCATCACCTCATTCATCCCGTTGTCAGCCACCTTCATGCAGAAGTTGCAGTAGGGATCCTTCAGATCTTCCTCCGTCAGCAGCATGTTCGTATAGGTATATCGAACCGGAATTCCCTTGGCGTTGATGGCCTTCACAACATTGCGGATGTATCTGGCATCACACTGGTCGTAATTGGATAGTCTTCCCCCGTTCCAGAGTGAAGTGGGAAACTCACCGAAAAAGGATGCGATCTTTACCCCTTCCCGAAATCTCTCGGGCTCCTGCTCCAAAAGGCTGACAACCAGCATATTCAGCGGGAAATTCTGACGAAGTCCCGGCAGATGAAACTTTACATCCATATATAATCTCCTTCTATCGTGTATTTCTGTTTCAGCGTTTGCCAAATCGCTCATGGAAATAAACGATTGGGCAGAAACTGAATTTCCCAATAATCAGAAAGGGTGGTGCCCGGAAAACACCACCCCATTACTGACATTATAATGGCAAATATTACTTCTTAGCGTTAGCGTCGTCGATATAAGCCTTCCATGTATCTCTGATAGCTTCAACCTTCTCAGATACTACAGCACCAGCAGTGATATTCCAGATGAGGTCGGGTCCCATGTTAACGTTAGGAACAACGCCGCCCCAGGTAACCATACCCTTCTCGGTCTGCATTGCACAGGTCTCCTCAGCAATTCTAAGGTCGGGAGCAGCCTTCATGTAGTTCTCGATCTGAGAATCGTAACCTTCGTAGCCGGGTACGTCATCTGTGAAGAGGTTCCAAGCAAATGCGATCTTCCAAGCTCTGTCTGCGTCATAGCAAGCAGGGAGGAGTGCAGGGTTGTTGGACCAACGGTTGGTATAGTCACTAGCCTGAGGTCCCTTGGGAACCATTACATAGCCATACTTGAACTCATAATCCTTGCACATACCGGTAATGTTGTATGCATCTTCAGGCATGAATGCTGCAAGACCGTTCTTGAACACTTCCTTGTAGTAATCCCAGTTAGCACCTTCGGGATAAGGATAGGTGTACTCAGAGAGAATCTTAACTGCGAAATCAAGACCTTCCAGAGTATTGGCATTCTCAAGCTTGTAAACGAACTTATCGTTCTCCTTACCGATGAACTCACCGTTGTTGGAGTAAACAAGAGCCTCAACCATAGCACCGTTGTTCTGGGTGGTACCGTAGATATCGATAACGCCGTCGCCATCAACATCACGCTGAACCTGATCCATCAGTTTGGTCCAAGCATCCCAGGTCCAAGTGCCGTCAGCCTGCATCTGATAGATGTCATCAGGGTTGATACCAGCTTCCTTCAGAACCTTCTCATTGAAGAACACACCGGTTCTGGGCTCAGATACACCTGCATACATAGCCCAGATATGGCCGTTCCAACCGAACTGCTCATGCAGACGGTTCTTTGTAAACTTCTCCTCGGTAAAGTCAAGGCAATCCAAGGTAGAAAGATCATAAACAAGACCAGCATCGATAGCTCCGGTGATCTTGGAATCCTCACGTACGGTAAATACGTAGTTCTTGTCATCACCACCGGTGGTAGCATAATCTACGAAATCCTGAGGAACGGAACCCCAGTCACCGATCTGCTCTCTCTTAATGGTAAAGTTGTAAGTCTCCTGGATCCAGTTCCAGTACTCTGCACGAGCTACCTCGTAAGGGGTCTCAGGCTGATTAGCCATCTGATCCCAAGCGTCCTCGCTGGTCCACCAGTCACGAACGATGATCTCCATACCACCAAGGTCGATGGGGTTACCATCAGCATCCTTGATAATAGGAAGCAGGCCAACCTCTTCCTCGCTGGAGCTGGGAGCAACCTCGCTGGAGCTCTCGCTAGGCTTGCTCTCGCTGCTGGAAGGCTGCTCGCTGGAAGTCTGAGTCTCGCCGCCACAAGCTGTCATTCCAACAGTCATTGCTGTTGCAAGAGAAACAGCCATAAGTTTCTTAAACATCTCTCTTTTCATTTTTTTCCTCCTTATTTCTATATAGATCTCACGTAGCCAGGAGATAATTTTTCCGGGTCTTCTCCTGCCTGCTGCGTGGATTATATAACATAATTGTGCAAAATCACAACTACAAATTGTATTATACTACACTTGTTGTAACTTGTAAACTACATTTTTATACCGGAACTTGACAAGCTCTCAACGAAGCCCTTCTGTGCAAACAGATAGAGGATAATCAGAGGCAGAATGATCATCAGTGTACCGGTAGAAAGGATACAGTTGGAGTACGCAATGGATACGGTCTGGTTCATCATACCGGTACCTTTGGCGATCCATACACCCAGGCTGTCTACGATGGTAGACAGAGAAGTGCTGACCAGTCTTGTGTTTCCGAGGAACATTCTGGAGTAAAATCCGTCTGTCCACTGCCATACGAAGGAGAACAGGAAGCAGGATGTCAGAATGGGTTTCGCATCGGGAAGCATGATTCTGACGAAGGTCTTCAGCGTACCGCAGCCGTCCACGTATGCAGCTTCCTCCAGTTCCTTCGGGATATTGCGGAAGAACTGTCTGATCATGTAGATGTACAATCCGTTCTTCAGTCCCATACAACCCGCACTCATCATGTAGTAAGGCAGCACAGAACCTGTCAGGTTCAGAGGTTCACCCCTGATCAGCTCAATCAGACCGAAGATATCGAAAAATCTGAAGTGCAGATGCAGAGAACTGGAAATCGTCTGAGGCGGAACCAGAATCACCAGAATTACCAGTGCGAACAGGAGCTTTTTAAAAGGGAACTCAAATCTTGCAAATCCGTAACCGACCAGTGTACACATGGTGATCTGGAGTACTGCGATGGTCAGGGAGATGATCAGAGAGTTTCTAAGGCCCTTGCTGTACTGCATAATATCAGCAGCCAGCTTGTAGTTCTCTGTGGTAAAGTGCTCCGGAATGCTGATGACGATCGGGTTATACAGATCCTGCTCCGTCATGAAGCTGACGGAGATCTTGTTCAGAATAGGCTGCAAAATCAGGAAGCACATACCGAACAGCAGGATAAATCTGCAGATGCTGACACCATAACCCAGCAATGTTTTCTTTAACAGATAACCGTGAGACTTCCTATTTCTCTCCCAGAAGTTCTGATACTTCTTAACTTTCACTTTAGTCATAGTAGTATACCCCCTTTGAGATAAATAGCGAAGTAATTCCCACGAACGCCATGACGATCAGGAAATAGAGCCAGGCCATGGCCGACGCCAGCCCGTAGTTCATCTCACCGATCATGACAGTCGTAAACTTCTTCATAACCTCGTTATCGGAACGCATACAGAAATCAATGATCGTATAGATCCAGTTAACAAGGAACAGGGAGCTGATCATAGGGAAAGTAATCTTCCAAAGGCTCTCCCACTTGGTACATCCCTCGATGGCGGCTGCCTCGTACATACTGTCGGAGATCGTCTGCAGACCGGACAGATAAATGATGATCTGAATACCGGAGGCAATGGCGATATCGTAAATATTGTCGATCACTTCAAAAACCTTCTCAAATGCTCTGGTACCTACGCCCGCAGTTCGAAGAATGTTCTCCAGCGCAACGGTGACGCTGACACCGGTGGTCGTCTCTTCAATACTGGAAGCCAGGTTTGCCATCAGCTGGTTATTGGTCTCCAGTCCCAGAATAACACCGGAGGAGAGAATAACCGGAAGGAAAAAGATGGATCTGACCAGTGCACGTCCCTTGAACTTCTGATTCAGGATCAGAGCCACAAAGAAACTGAACACCATGATGGCCAGAGAGTACACACACATCTTGGAGATCTGCTCAACCAGAAGTCGGTTAAACTCCGGGTCGATGGTCAATGCGTGCTTAAAGTTTTTTAATCCTTTGAAGACAGGATTAATAATACCTGCGCCGAGTTCAACGTCACAAAAGCTCATCCAGAGAGACTGGAAGAACGGCTTCGCCATAAATACCAGGAATCCCAACAAAAATGGTGAGATAAAGAGATAACCTGATATTGCTTTGCGCTTTTGAAGTCCGGCTAATTTGTTCTTCTGTTTCTTCATACCATAATACCCTTTCTAAACCTTAATAAAGTTTAATTCCGAACTATCTCACTACTTTGTAATCTCTTGCAGGAACTGTAACGCCGTCAACACTTGCAGGATTATAGCTGTAGTTGACGTATACCTTTGTACCGTCCTTGTAAACAGTACAGGAAACATCCTGCGAATAAGCGATGTGGTCGGTCATCTCCTGATTGAAGGTATGACCAAGCTCTGCATTATATCTGTTATATACATCCATCATCTTATCATGAACTGCATCATAATCAGAACCGTAGTATTCGGTGTAAAGGGTTTTCTGAAGGGTAAAGGTGGATTCCTTCATCAGGCTGAACTGTAATCCGGCACCATACTCTACAGAATTCAAGAGTTCCTCCTCGAAGTTTCCTGCCAGATTCAGAGCTTCTCCGGTATAGTTCACATATCCGTGAAGGGCCAGCTCATAGAAAGGAACGCTTCTGTCGAGAATCGTATATCTGGTTCCCTGAAGGTCCATATTGGTGATCAGATCACTGTATACTGCGGCATATACATTACCCATGTTGATACAGATATTCTGACCCGCATCGGAGATCTCCTTCAGCTTAGCCACCTGTCTGTCCATCGCCTGCTGTCTGCTGACGGGATTCTTCTTGTAGAAGTCGGAGGAAAGATCCTCACCGGTTTCCCGGAAGGAAACACCTGCGTTATACTTTGCAGCTGCCTGTGCCAGAACATCCGTGGTCTCATCGATCAGGTCTGCGTGGAGCAGGTAATAGTCATCCACCCCTTCTCTCTTGGAGTAGGTTACCGCACTGTAAACGGGAATCACAGCCCTCTGCTTTGCCAATGTCTTTGCGGCATCCGTAAAGGAGAAGAAGCCGTTGAAAAGATTGCTGTCATAGGCGTACTGTGTCACACCATCCAGATAGAAGTCCACATTCATACCGGAAAGGGTATCGGAAAGTGCCTGAAGCTCTTTCTTGCTGCCCAGGTCGGATACGAGCTTTGCCTTCTTCATGATCTTCTGATTCACACCGCCGTTTGCCCATCCGGTGAGCTTTACGGACATATTCTTCATGCCCTCACCGTAAATGGTGGTCAGCATCTCCTCTGCTTCCTGATAGGTAGTCAGCTCCAGAGGTCTGGATACGGGAACGCCAAGGATCTGCTTTACCTTGTCAACCGCGCCAACCACTTCGATGGCTACGGGAGCGGAAGTATCGGTGTTGGCAGTCAGCGCACCGGGATAATTGTTCATCAGATACTGACGGTAAACCTTTGCCATGTCAGAGTAATCGGTCTGCTCCAGGAAGCAATATCTCTGAACGATGGTCTCATCCGGAATATCCTCCAGATATACAAATACCTGGCTGTTTGCGATATCACCTACGTCATACTCCTCACGAAGGCTGATGTTGTAAACCGCATTCGCCGTGTTGTAGCTGTTCAGCTTCAGACCCTTGGTAATTCCGGCGATATCTGCCTGAACTGCCGCATAGGGAGCACCGCTCTCCAGAATGCAGAGGAAGGATCCGTCCTCATGGGAAATACCAAATGCATTGAAGTATGTTCTGGTATTGTTGACAATTGCCTTTCTGGTCAGGGCCATATCCCAACCGTACACGTTTGCGTAGTACGCTGCCTGATTCTCCTTACCGTTGTTGAAGTTGATCAGCGCGCCGCCGCCCTCGGGAACAAGAAGGAAACCATCCTGATCGTTTCCGCCGGCACCGAAATAAGGCAGAATGGAAAGCGTATAGATCGGATACTTCTTAGGGAACTCCAGCTTGCTCAGAGGAACGGATACAAGCAGATCGTCACCGTCCAGCTGATAGATCATCTCGATATTGAACACAGGGTTGTTGCTTTCGGACACGCCGGCCTTACGCTCTTTGTCTCTGTTATACTCCTCCATGGTGTAGCCTGCTCTCTCGAACACGCCCTCCAGCTTTTCCTTGACTGCTACGCTGGCACCGTCGGACAGTGCGTAGATCGGCTGTTCAGCAAGGATAGGGTACTTCTCAAGGAGTTCTTCCTTGTTGTCCTTTTTACCAAGCTTATTGATATCATACTTCATGTAGAACTGACGGAAGGTATTTCCATCCTTTTTCTCCATCTTGTCCAGCCAGTCGTTGAACTCATCCACGGTACAGACAGGGGGAATGATGAACTCTCTGTCGATCTTACCGAGTGAATACTTCACGCGAACCTTGTCTGCAGTCGCTTCGATCTCATACAGACCTTTTTCTACAGAGTACTCCCAGCTGCTGAAATCGGTCTTCAGACCGGTGGACTGGCTGTAAGTCATCAGCAGAGTGGATTTCAAATTATTATGCTCGTTTGTCAGAGCCAGCATATCCTCCTCAGAATCCAGGGGATTGGAATACCAGACCTTATCGGTACCCTTTACCTGAACGGAAAACTGAGTGGTCTTGGGATCCATGGTAAAGACGAGCTTATCGTTCTCCAGAACGATATCCTCCGTAATACCATCGAATCCGTTGACGCGAATAACAGGCTCCTCTTCCTCATCATTTTTGTAGTTCAGGACTACCAATATGCCGACCAGGATAATGATCAAGAGAATAACAGGCACGATCAGAGATTTTGCCTTCTCCAGTATCGCTCTCTTCAGTTCGGCACTTCTAACTGATTTTTCTTTCTTCATGTCTACTCCATCCTTTTTGTTTTACAGTAGCTTGTCATTCGGTCACGCTATAGTCGGAACAGGAATTCCTTGCCAAGTGAGATAAAATATGCAACGCCCTGAGAGATCATACTGAAGAACAGCATCAGGATGAATACGATAACCAGCATTGCAAACAGGGATGCCACCATAAACAAAATGTTTTTTGCCAATGAATACTCGTGAATCTGTCCCATTGCCGCAATGATCAGGAGCGCACACCAGACAAGAGACAAACCGTTGATCACTGTGTAGAACTCAGCCTCATCAACCGTAACAAAGTTACTGAAGATCATCAGCGGGAACTGAATCAGAGGATAGGGAACCAGACAATAGCAGGTAGCCATATATACCTGTCCCAATCTTCCTTTACCATCAAACAGTGTGGTCAGCGCCCAGTTGCCGACTACGAACAAAGCCAACGGGAACAAAATACTGGAAAGATACAGGAAGATATTGATCTCCTCCCAGTACACTCTCAGGAATACAAAGCTGGTAAATCTCAGCTGTGCGATTCTGGCGATCAGTGTCAGAATCAAAATGGTATTGGCAGCTGCGTAGGTACCTCTCTTCTCATGGGTCAGATCCCAGAATCCGTCCAGAGGATGGGTAATGCAGTACATGGAAAACTTCAGGGATTTCCAATAACGCTGCCAAGAGCTTCTGTTCATGAATAATTCTTTCATATTGTCCTCCCTACTGAAGCTTGAAGATATCTGCGATCTCGATCTCGTGCTTGATGGACTTCACCTTGCCGATGGCACCGGGAATGGCGAAGAGCAGAACAAGAACTACCACGATCACGCCGATATGGTCTTCCACCCATTGTTTTCTATACTGCTTAAATGCCTTGGAGTAGTTGTCCTCATCGTACTTGAGTTCAAAATAATCCATTGCCTCGCGATACTTTTCCTGACGGAGCAGGGAACGTCCGATTCCGATATATGCAAGATCGTAGTTACCGTTGATCTGCATCGCCTTGGTCCAGGCTTCTCCGGACGCATCATACTCACCGTCGTCAAACAGCTTCATAGCCTTGTAAACAGTCTCACCGAACTCGGTAGTACGGAATACGGTGATGGAGCAGTCCAGCTGATCCAGAACCAGAAGCTCGTTGTCAATATGCTCGATGGCAACTGCCGCATTCTGTCTGAAGTAACCTGCGATACCGCCGTTTCCTCCGAAGGCAAACATCATCTTACCCTGGTCGTCATAACCGAAGATACGTCCGCGGTTCTTGTCCAGACAGATGGCAACCTTATTGTCCAGTGCGGTGACATCAGCGAAATAGGAGGGACCCTTGATACCGCCGCCCTCACCCCAGTAGAGGTCACCGTAGATCGGGAAGTCACCGTTTCTTACCAGAATATCATTTCCCATCAGATTCAGTCTGCGAAGTGCATCAGCGGATTCGCTTCTCAGTGCATCTTCATCCAGGGAGCCTGCACAGGCATATACAAATCCCTCGGAATCCATGTAGATGTTGTCATACTCGGTAGGTACGAAGGAAACCATTTTCTCACGCTGCGCCTGTGTTGCCAGCTTCTTCTGAATGTAATCCGTCCAGTCGAAGGAAACCCTGGTAGCGCCGACGAATCCGGAGAAGGTTCCGTCATTCTCATACTTGATCAGACCCTTGTTGATACCGGTGGAGATACAATACACACGACCGGCGGTATCGATGGCCAGCTTGTTGGGCTGGAAGACGATCTCCTCATCCAGTGTGGAATCATCCGGCTTCACAAACTCCAGCATGAAGTTTAAATCCTTGTCCAGCTTTACCACTCTGGAGTTGCCCTTGTCGGCGATGAAATATTCGCCCTCCGCGTTGACAGCCACATCGGTAGGTCCGGAAAAGGTATTGTTCTCGATGCCGTAAAACTCATCGATGATCTGTACAACATCGAACTTATCCTTGCCTTCCTTTTCCAGCTTGATGATACGGTTGTTGCCGGTATCACAGATGTAGACGAAGTTGTCACGGACGAACAAGCCCTGAGGAGCCTTCAGTCTGGTCTCCAGGCCAAAGTCTTTGGAGGTATATACCTCTCCTACCGTATAGAAGTCAGGAGAATCCTGAACATCTTCCCAGAAGTCATAGTTGTATGTATAGCTTCTGTCCTTGGCGCAGGTCACCATGGTGGAGCCTGCGAATACAACGGTGCAAAGTGCAAGTGCACCGATTCTTTTCAATAATCTCTTCATAAGCCACCTCGCACCTATTAGTCTTTCAAACCGGAACTAGCCATTGTTTCCAGAATCTGGCTCTCGGAGAAGATGAAGATTGCGATGGGAACGATCATGACAACAACCAGAACGGCTGCACCCTGACCGGTTCTCGCGATACCGCCACCCTGGATCTGCTGCAAAGCATATACCAGAGTCTTCTTCTCTTCTGAGTAAATAAATGTTGATGCTCTGTTGTTCCACAGACCCTGTACGGAGAAGATGATCAATGTCATCCAAGCCGGCTTCACGTTAGGCATAACGATTTCGGAAAAAACTCTCCACTCATTTGCACCGTCGATCTTTGCCGCCTCGATCAGTGCGGTGGGAAGACCTTCCATGAACTGCTTCATCAGGAACAGTCCCATAGGAGAAGCAAAAGCAGGGATGATGATTGCCCAGTAGGTGTCCACCCAACCCAGTGCATTGATAATCAGGTAGTTGGGGATCACCGTAACATAACCGGTAAACATCATTGCGATGGTTACAATCTTGAAGAACAGCGGTCCTCCGGGGAACTCATACTTCGCAAGTACGAATGCCGCCATGGAGGCAATCAGCAGGTGTCCTGCGGTACCTACTGCAGTGATAAACACCGTGTTGAACAGGTATCTTGAGAAGGTTACCCACGACTTTCCCATTGTTACAAACAAATCGGAAAAGTTATCAAAGGTGGGGTTTTGAGGCAAGATTGTCGGAGGGAACTTAAACAGTTCGTCCAACGGCTTCATCGCACTGCCGACGGCGTAAATGATCGGGAACGCCATTACCAAAGCAACAAATGCAAGGAATAAGTAGAGGAAGATATCGCCCCAGATAGAACGATTGGGTTTTCTTCTCTTGATCAGCGGCTTGCGATATTCTTTTTCCATTTCTCTTGTTTTTTTCTTTTTGCTCATATCAGGTTCCTACTCTTCTCAATAGACTTTGAATTGCTTTAT
>JAHBAA010000171.1 GCA_018385425.1 Acetatifactor sp. | reverse complement strand
ACAGGATACACCGTCTTGTCCGGGTAGGTCATGGCATTTAAGAAGGTATTCAGAGACCCCTTCACCAGTTCCACAAACGGATCCTTCAGCGGGAAATTCTCGGAACCGCACAGCACACTGTGCTCCAAAATGTGGGGCACACCGGTACTGTCGGAGGGTGTGGTTCGAAAACCGATACAAAACACCTTGTTGTTGTCATCATTGGAAGGAAGTGCCACTCTGGCTCCGGTCTTTTTATGACGGCACAGATAGGCCTCACTGTCCAGATCCTGGATCCATCGCTTTTCCAGCACTTCATATGCCTGTAATTCTTCTACTCTCATCTCTCTTTTCTCCATTTATGATTTTTCTTCCTCCGCAAAGCGAGGTACCCGACCAAAGAGGAAACACCGCTTGGGAAATATCTCTCACATACAAAACAGGGGCTCACATTCCCATGATCGCAAGCTTGCTCACAGACAATTCCTGAATCACCAGACCCACCCGTTCCTTTTCCTGCACAGACATTGCCGCCAGCTGCGGCACGGTCAACTGTTTCGTGGTATATTCCTTCCGGGTTTTACCGAACAGGTGCTTCTTCACTTCGATCACATTCACCTTCACTCTGGCTTTCATCTGATCGTAGATCTTCACCAGAAAGCTCTCTTCTCCCAGGTAGTACAGATGGGTCTCCAGGGTATCCTCCGGGCTTGCCTCCTCCAACATATATCTTTGCATCAGCATCCGGAACTTGAAGTTCAGATCCTCCGCATCCGCCAGCTCCCGAAAGGTATATTTACAGCCCACATAAATGCGGGAAGTGTCCTGACAGCTGTATTTATAGTCCTCATAGATCGTCTTGTGCATAATCAATATCCTCAATCTTACGTCCGCTCATACGGCAGGCATCCAATATTGCTTTCTCGGACAGATTTGTCTCCATGGCCAGCTCCTGCACCGTCACTTTTCGATGATACTCCTGGGCCAGTTCCCTGGCCTTGTCCGCCACCTTGTTCACTTTGGCTGCAATCTTTTCGTCCGACACCCGGTCGTCATTGGTCCTGGCTACCAGATCCTCCATCGCATTCATCATCATATGTGCCAGCATACCCGAAGCCTCAGAGGGTTCCTCCAGACTGCCCAGCATGGTGACGCCGATGGTCAGTGCCACGTTGCCCTCTCCGATCAGGTCCTCCAGAAAGACCCCCTGTCCTGTATACAGCTTGGCGATCTGCGCCACATCCTTCAGATAGACCTGGATCAGCTTCTGCTGGGCATCTGCCTGTCCGGCCATGGCGGAAATGGTGAAGGCCTCGATCTCGCCCTGAGAATAAACGGGAAGCTCCGCTACCTCGGCGAGATAATCCTGCAGATAATCCTTCTCCTCGTCGGAGAGATAATCATCCAGATCCACTGTCTGACCGATTCCGACCTTGTGCTTCACCAGATAGTCAAACACCATCTGCAGCTGCTCCTCCGAAAGCTTCAGCTCCGCAAAGGTGTCCGTCACCTGCTGTTCACTCACCTGATTGCCCTGCTCCTTTGCAAGCTTTCTCAGTTCCTCCAGTTTCTTTGCGAACAATATCTCACGATTCTGACTCATACAACACCTCTCTACTCTACATGCTTATGGGTAAACAGATGCTCCTGACAATACTCATAATTGCCGTTGCATTTGGAGCAAAAACGAAATTCCAGTGTGGGGTTCGTCTCTTCCGTCTGGCCGCAGACCGCACATTTGTGCTTTGTTATGCCGGGACTGGGATTATGTCTGATCTGGCTCTGAAACTGTGCGCGGCGTTTCATCTGTTTCGGAGTCAGATGATGCTTTATCCCAAGGTAAAAGATCAGGAAGTTTAACAGGGAGGCCCCGATGGCAGCCACAGTGAACCAATAGTAGAAGCCGCCCATGAAGGCCTCCACCATTTCAAACAACAGCATGGCTACATACAGGATCCCCAGCCACTTTACCCGCACGGGAATGACGAACATCAATAACACCTGGGCGTTGGAGTAAGTTACCGCATAGGCCAAAAAGATAGACATATTGATAAAATAGGTGGAAAACTGCAGTGAACCGATCGAAAAGAACGATTCCGCAAATTCTCCCCGCATTCCGGGGATAAACATCAGGTCCACGATCATCACCAGAAAGCTGAAGCCCACCGTCAGCAGCATACCGCGGAAGAGATAGACATTGTACTTCCAGGTACCCCAGGCACGCTCCAGATTGGTGCCGAGACTGTAGTAAAACAGCAGCATGATCATGATCAGAAAAATATCCATGGAGGAGGTCAGTGAGGTAGGCGGCGCGATGATCCAGGTCACCAGTCTCCACACCTGCCCCTGCAGGATCTTATAGGGGTCCAGCGTCAGCATCATGAACAGGCCCGGCAGCAGCTTCTGCACCACATAACCGGCAACATAACACCCCAATAAGATCAGGGTCAGGTTCGGTATCGCGTATTTTCCAAATTTTCGTTCCCATTTACTCATACATTTCAAGTCCTTCCGTCTCGATTCGTTCTTATCGAAAGATAGCATATGTCACTATTTTAGCATTCCCAACCGAAAATGTAAACAAACCACGGAAAGCTTCATACTTTTTTAACGATTAGAAAAAACAGATGACAGGCGTTGCCACCTTGTCATCTGTACTCTTCAGCTATTTCAGATAAAGCTTCTTTGAATTTTCGTTATCGATCCGCTCCAATGCTCAGTTCAAAGATCTTGGCAATGGTTGCCAGAGACATCACCTCATAATCCGACCACTTCTGCCGCTGATGCCGCTTTGCAAAAACCATATAACCGTCCGGCACACCATTCTTCTTCAGACGATAAAATATGGCAGATTCGATCTTGCGGGCAGTCAGCTTCTCGTACAGTTTCGGGAAACGCTCCTGGACATCATACAGTCCGTCCATGATAAACAGATTATTTGCATTCATCGCATCAAAGAAAGGATCAAAGATCTCCAGAAAATGCATATCCTTCTCCTGAAGCTTCTCCCCTTCCGAGGTCCACCGATAACCGATATCTCCCTGATTGTAGACACACAGAACTTCGTTCAGTCGGAAGGCCTTGCCTACCTGCTCAAAAGCATAGTCATTGCTGCTGATCTGCAGGGTCAGATAATCTGTCAGCATATACTGCATAAGACCCACGGCATCATATTGCTTGGTCGGTACCTGCGGCTCGAAATCAGTCCCCTGATTATTCTTCACATAGTCCTCGTGAAGCTCCGGAGTATAGATCAGATAGCGGTTCCGACCTTTCTCCTTGGCAAGATATAGCATCTTGTCTGCCAGCTCCATAGTCTCCCGATAGGTAGCGGCATGAATCGGATAAGCAGCGGCACCGATGGAACAGGTCAGCGAGATTCCATTCAGCTTTCCCTTGTAGGCCAGTTCCAGGTTGGTGCGGATCTCCCTCAGATAAACACGCAGAGCCGGCTTATCAGGTATATCCCTGGTGACGATCAGAACCTCATCGCCGCCCATACGTCCCACCAATCCGTGCTTTCCGATCGCCTTGTTGATGATCTCCGTAAAGGTAACCAGCACCTCATCTCCAAACATATGACCAAAGGTATCATTCACCATCTTAAAATTGTCCAGGTCCAACATCACCAGATAGGTCGTCAGCTCCGGATGCTGCAGCCGATCCTGTGCGTAAGCAATGATCGCCTTCTTGTTCAGCATATCCAGCATAGGATCTCTGTCGGAGGCACGTCGGAAGCTGAGCTCCGGCTGAAGACCGGATCCCCCTCCCTGCCGCACAGAGCCATACACTGTCCGTTGTCCTGACGGATCAGATACCGTCCTGCAGTTTACAAAAAAGGTTTCTACATCCGTATGTATCTCGTACTGGAAAGACGCTTTGCCTGCCAGCAGATCGCTGCATAATGCCGAAGCTCTCTCCCCGTTCTCACTCTTCTGTTCTTTTCCTGCCTGTTCCGGCCATTCCGAAAGCGTCCCCTCAAACAGGATCTGCTTCTCATCGGGCAAAACACGAAACAACTCAAGGTGATCTCTCTCAATCTCATAGCGCAGTTCGATCAGATTTGCCAGAGAAAGATATTGAATCATTTCCTCCAATTCATATGTCATCTGCGTAACCCTATCCTTTTCCACGTGTGTTTGACGGAGCATGCGGTTCCCCATAAACCGCTTCTCTGACAGCCCGTCAATCAATACGTATTTCTGCGGCAAAGGCAGGAAGAATTACCCGTACCTTCGCCAACAGTCTTCTCTGTGGAATATTATATCACATTATCTTTTCATTGACTACAGAAAGATGCTATTTTATTTCATAATATCCGCAACCCGGAAAACACTAGTACATCGGTCAAAAATTAGCCAGACCAATAACGCAGTATCAATTTTCATTCTGCAAAGAAGAAAATCGACGGCGTAGCGGTGGCTACGTCTAGATTTTCTGATGCGGCAGATGAAAATTCAGACAAGTTATTTGGTCTGGGTATTTGCAGAATGATGTACTAGGATGCGAAGATCTCATCCAATGTCCGCAGA
>JAHBAA010000157.1 GCA_018385425.1 Acetatifactor sp. | reverse complement strand
ACCTCAAAATTGTCATAGGTGGACTTCTCAAAGATGGAGGAGACGCAGACCTCCAGGTCAGCCACATGATCCTTATTGGGGATCACGATGGAGATCTTCGGATTGCCCAGAATCTCATATCGGATGCGGAAGATGGTCTCGAAGGCTCTGGTGCTCTCGATCTTGAAATGGTCATACCCGTGATGACGCAGGTGCTCTGCCACCGCCCCCTTCGCCGCCTCGATGGCGTAGGGTTTTGCGGAAATGCCGGAGGCAACGGAACCGGAATGGCATCTCCAATAGTACATCAGTCTGGGCACGTGAACGATTTTCTTCGCATTGTCGGTGAGACGCAGGATCATATCGTGGTCCTGGCTGCCGTCAAATTTCGGGCGGAACAGTTCCTTTCCGTCAAGAAGAGAACGCTTGAACACGCTGAAATGACAGATATAATTGTTTGCCCGCAGATTATCCGGCGCATAGTCCGGCTTGAAATGCATGGTCAGCATGTGATTGATATCACCGCTCTTGAAGGTGGTTTCGTCACAGTAGAGATAGTCTGCTCCCTGCTCGTTGATGGCCTTCACATACGCAAACAGCACGCTGGGATGGAGGATGTCGTCCTGATCCAACAGACCGATATACTCTCCGGTTGCCAGCTCCAGGCAGGCATTGGTGTTGCCGGCGATACCGCCGTTTTTCTCCAGATGCCGATACACGATCCGTCCGTCTGCTCTGGCCGCGTACTCTCTGCAGATGTCACCGATATAGCCGTGTTCCTCATCGGAGCCGTCTGCCAGACACAGCTCCCAATTCTGGTAGGTCTGGTTCATCACAGAGTCCAGCATCTCGATCTGGAACTCTTTCGTATTATTCCAGAGAGGAACCAGGATACTGATCTTCACCATATGCGGGAAAACCGTCTCCCTCTCCTTCTCAGCCTGCTCCGGCGTAGGAAAGCTGTCCGTGCCAAACTGCTTCATGGCCTGCTTCTCCCGCTTCTTGTAGCCAAGCTTTGCCACCACGCCTCTCGGTCCGCCGCAATTCGCCAGGCGGTCCTTCTGGCGGATGGCCCAGTGGATGCAGTCTCTGGCAGGCTTGCTGGCCTTCCAGAGGGGATTGTTCTTGATCCGGGAAAGCTTCCACTCCAGTTCTTCATTTTTTGCCTCAAGATCGGCAATTCTGCCGGCCAGTTCCGCACTCTTCAAATGCTCCTGCTCATAGGCCTCTTTGTAATCGATCTCCTGCATTGTCCTTCTCCTTCATCTCTTTCACAGACGCGCTGCCGCTTTCCGGCACAGAGCCTATCTGAAAAAGTCTCTCTCAACAGTCCAGACTCCGGTTGCTCCAATTCAACAGTCTCGTCCTGTTCACCCTGTTTTTTGCCAGCATGCCGATGGAATAGCTGCCCGCCTCCATCTGCAGTCCGGATACATCCACCCAGAAGCCTCCAAGCTCCACGTTTCTCTGATCCGGCAGGTTTTCGGCCAGATCGGGGCGGAATTGTCTCTCCAGAGGGACCACAAGCACCTGCCCGCTGTCCTCATTTTTTAGCAGCAGGGAAAAGGCATAGTGGCTGTTGTCATCAGAAAGCACAAGGGTATAGCCGTAGAGATTCTTCTCCCGCAGATCTTCTATCCGTACCATCAGACAGGGGTCCTCCCGATAGGCGGAGAGCATGCTGCCGGGAAGACTCTCCGTCACCTTCTGACAGCAGTTCTTCGACGTCGCATACCCGGGAACGATGCGCACATCCAGACCGTCCCGATTCAGGAAGTCCGAGTAGTAGGGATCCGTTCCGGAAAGCTTCGGATGACGGGCGAACAGAATGTCCCTCTCCCGCAGCAGCCGGCGTACCTTCTCCGCCGACTCATCCGCACCGCGGCTCAATGACTCGTGATGATAGGCATACCTGTCGTTGATGCAGACGTTGTGGTATCCCGCCTCGTAGAGCTTATAGCACAGGTCCACATCGTTGAAGGCCACCGCCAGAGACTCCTCGAAACCGCCTGCCTCCAGAAATTTCTTCTTTTCCACCATCAAACAGGCACCCGTGACCGCCAGGAAATTGCCCGTCAAACGGTTGGTTCTGCCGTAATACTCCTGATCGTCCGTCAGGGTCTGCAGCTTGTGCACGGGTCCCATGGGCAGATTGGTAATCCCGGCGTGCTGGATGCGGCAGTTCGATGGGTAGAGCAGCTTCATTCCCACGGCTCCGGTGTAAGCTCTGCCGGCTCGGGCCGCAAGCTCCGGGATGCAGCCGTCCTCCAACACCACATCATCGTTCAAAAACAATAGGCGTTCTGCGGTTGCCGCCTCTGCGCCCAGATTACACATTTTTGAGAAATGGAATTCCTGGGGCCGGTAGAGATATTCACAGGAGAAGGTCACATCTCCCATAGGCACCCGCTCCATCTCCTGCAATAATTTTTCTACTCTGGGGCGATTCTCCTCACTGCTGCCGTTGTCCACCACGATGATCTGACAGGGAATCTCCGCAGCAACCCGCACTCCGTCCAGACACTGCTTCAAAAGCTCGGGATGATCCTTGGAGGGAATGATGACGGAAACGATCGGTTTTCCTTTTTCCGTCTGAAGCAGCGCCTCCTCATAGAAGTGCTTCATCAGCTCTGTCTTCTGTTCCTCGCAAAAGGAATCCGCCCGGAGAAATTTATCTCTGCAGGCTTCTGCACTGCGAAACAGTATCTCGCGGATATGTCCCACCGTCTCCGCCCCTTTGGCATAGCCGGTAGAAACGCAGGTGTGCAGCCATCTCCTGCCAAGCGCCGGGTCGGTCACCCGCAGCACATCCCCACCGCTTCTCCGGTCCTCGCCGAACAGTTCCTCGAAGGCCTTCGGATCCACCCGATCATAAAAGCTCCTGATCTTCTCAAAGTGCTCTGTTCTGACTGCTGCCAGGCTGCCGAAGTACAGACAGCTGTCCAGCAGATCCGGTGACCAGTCGGGCTTAAACCAGGGATCGGCAGGCTTGCCGTCGCCATCCAGCCGATCCTCGTCCGCATAAACTACCAGCGCCTTGGGATGGGCAGCAAAATATGCCCCGATGCGCTGCCGCCACCGATCCGTCGGTTCTCCCTCGGAGAAGAGAATCAGAAGAAAATCCTCACAGACAGGCTGCCCCTGGCACCGGCTGTGCCAAAGTTCTTCCTGCCTGTCCAGCCAGTTTTGATAGCTGCACTGCCTTTCTGCCAGGAGACTTGCGTACTCTTTATTCACTTTTTTGGAAAGGGCTCCCTTGACAAGCTCTTTGATTCCCACGATATTACCTCATTTTTGCCAGAGCGATTACAATAACTTCTTTACAGCATCCGCCATCTCCCCGGTCATCTCCACAGGCACTCTGGCGATCTTCATTCTCATATACAGACTGTTCTCTGCCCTTCGATTCAGGGAAGACAGGTAAAGATAAATGTTTGGATCCTCGGTGGGGAAGATCAGTGTGGCAGGCTTTGCGATACGGCCGTTGATCTTCAGAATTTTTCTGCTGTCAGTATTCACCGGCTCCCCGTTGAACAGGACCTCCTCCAGATGTACCACACAGGACGCAAAGGCGGGATCGATACGCAGGGTCTGCACATCGCCGCTGACGGTAAGCTTTAACTCGATCTCCCGATCATTTTGGAAGGCATCCTGCACAAAATAGGAGGTCTCCTCGGAGAAGCCCTTGCCCAGATCCTCATAGACCTGCACCCGGTTGATCGCTTCGTTGTCCTGATACTGCTCCATCCACTTGCCCGGGCGGATCACCTTGAAACCGATCAGATCTCTGATCTGACCCATGGCAAGGCGATTGCCGGTGACAAAGGACTGGAATTGCCTCTCCTGCTCCCGGTAGTCCTCCGCCTCCGCCTGGGTAATCTCCAATTTGTTCAGGATACCGTCCAGGTCCAGCGCATTTCTCTTCTCATCCTCCAACAGGTAACAGTAGATGGCCCGGAATGCGGACTCCTTCACATCCATCGCTCTGCCGAAGGTCCACTCATAATCGATCAGGGTCCAATTCTCCCCGTCCACCAGAAGATTTGCGAAGATCAGGTCATAATCCGATACCGGGTAATCGCTGTGATAGCCCACCTTCTCCAGGTACTGCTCAAACAGCCTCCCAAATCCCTCCGTGTCCTTTCTGTCCAGGCAGGCATCCAAAAGCTCCGATAAGGGCGTCCCCCGCACATATTCAAACTCAGCGTATACTGTCTCTGACTCTGAGACAGTACAGGAATTCACGGAAAGACCGCTGCCCGCATAGCGCTCCCGCAGGCTTTCACAGGCAGTTCCCATTCCCAGGACGTGGGGGACGGCCGCCTCCGAGCAGGGGAGCTTGCGCACATAGCGCTGTCCCTGCGGCGTGTGGCCGATCACCGTCTTGATCTGATATTCCGGTGCTCTGTCGTTGGAGTACTTCACATAGTCCGTCTCGATCTCCGGTCCCAGAACGACCAGATAGGAATTGGAGAAGAAGGGGAACATTCCCTCCTCCACAATCCCGTCAAAGGCATGCTTTTCATCAAAGAGCAGCATTCGGTCTCTGTCAAAATTGCGGAGATTGTTTGTCAGCTCTCCCTTGCCCGGCAAACGGTTATCGCTGTAGAGGGTGGTCATAAACTTATAGTCCGGGTAAGGATAATAGAAATGACTCTCCTCCGCCCCGCAGGCGGTAAAGATCTTCTGCAAACCATTTCTGCCGAAGGTTCTCACGCCGCCTCCCGCAGCATAGTTCTCGATACCGGAAAACCAGGTGCCCAGATGATCCTCCTTGCAGCCCGCAAAATATTTCATGCCGTACTTGTTCTCAATGGCAATGACGATCCGCCCGTTCTCCTTCAGATGGGGCTGGAGGATCCTCAGAAAATCCTCATAGGGGGTGTCGCCGCCGATATAGCTCTGACCATACTCAAACACGCCGATCAGGCAGATATAATCGTAATCATTCGGAAGCTCCGGCTCAATGTCCTTGAAATTGCCCACATGAATGGTCACGTTTTCGCAGTCACTGTGCCGGTATGCATTGATCAGGCTGCGCTTTTTGGACAGATCCACGCAGTCCACCCTGCCCGCCTTTCTCGCCAGTGCTCCGGTAATGGCACCGCATCCGCTGCCCACCTCCAACACCTTCATGGAAGCATCCATGGGCAGCCAGTCCACAATATTCTCTCTCTGTTCGGAAAGGTGATAGAGTATGGGCCAGCTTTTTCTCTCTTCGATGGCCTTACCGTATTCAATGGGGGATAAATTCTTTACAATGGATAAGAGCTCGTCCTCAACTGCTCCGTCGCAATAGAGATCCTGCCCGGGATACCTGCTGTAATCCAGTGTCACACTTCCGATCTTCTCCGGTCTGAAATCATCCATATTCTGCCGGATGCGAATGGGTTCCCTCCCATTACCTGTCAAATTGTCTTCCAGAGACATCCGTTTTCCTCCGCTCATTATACGCTTTTCGATTGCCGTCCGCTACCTGTACGACGGATTCGCAGTCATAGTAGCCCACAGTGTTTTTGTCGGAAACAACCGTGATGTTCAACGCATCATACAGTCTGTGGTACACCTCAAACTGATCCTTGTTGTAACCTGTTACGCCCAGAGAAAGCAGATATTCTCCTCCCTGCAGGGTCATGCGCTGGGTGAACGTGATATCCTTCACATCCCCGGAGCGAACGCTCTCCAGAAAGGCTTTCTCGATCATTGTATTGGTGCCGGTGATCTCCGTGCCCATCACATTCTTGAAGGAAAAGGCAAAGATCGGTGCAGGAAGGTCCTCCGTAAATTTCACACGCATGTGAACGGTAAATTTCGTTCCCTTGATCACAGCCGTGGTCCGCACCCCTCTGTCATCCGTGATGTAGTACTCCAGTATCTGCCCCTGTCCGGTGCCGTACTCCAGTGCCTCCGGATTCACGCCGGTGGCCGCTTTCTGAAGTGCCGGATCCGCAAGCAGGTTCTCACCGTCCTTCTCCTCCGGAATCTCATACTGGCCTACCAGAACTCTCTTATAGGCATCGATCATCTCCTTGGGAGAACCCTCGCCCAAGAGGTTTCCCTGATTGAGCAGAAATACCCGGTCGCAGTATTTGCTGATGCTGCTCAAGTCGTGGCTGACGAACACGATGGTCTTGCCGTTCTTCTTAAACTCTTCAAACTTATGGTAGCACTTGGCCTGGAAGAATACGTCCCCCACAGACAATGCCTCATCCACGATCAGGATCTCCGGCTCAATGTTGATGGCAACCGCGAAAGCAAGCCGCACAAACATACCGCTGGAATAGGTCTTCACCGGCTGGTACACATAATCCCCGATGTCGGCGAACTCCAAAATATCCGGCAGCTTTGCCTCGATCTCCTTCTCGGAGAAGCCCATCATCGTGCCGTTCAGATACACGTTCTCGATCCCGTTGTACTCCTGGTTAAAGCCTGCGCCCAATTCCAGCAGAGCAGAGATTCTCCCGTCCACCACCACTTCACCCTCTGTGGGGTTCAGCACACCGGTGATGATCTTTAGGATGGTTGATTTGCCGGAACCGTTTGTCCCGATGATCCCCACCGTCTCCCCTTTATAGATGGAGAGATTCACCCCGTTTAAGGCATAGTGCAGCTTATGGCTGATCTTTCTGCCGAGCCCGAAAGCCTCCTTGATGCGGTCTCTCGGCTTCTCATACAGTTTATAGATTTTCTTCAGGTTGGTAACCCTGATTGCAGTCTCTCTTGTCTCCATAACACATTTCCAATCTTTTACAGTACGTCAGCAAAATGAACCTTCAGTCGTTTGAATACCGCGGCTCCGATACCGAACAGCACAACCGTCACGATCCAGAAATACATGGTCGAGAAGAAATCCTGAAAGAACCATTCCCTCTCGTAGATGGCGCTCCGATATCCGTTGACGATATAGACCAAAGGATTCAGCTTCAGAATCACCACCCATTTTCCGCTCAGAGTGTTGATATTCCAGAGGATGGGGGTTGCCCACATACCGATCTGCAGCGCAATGTTGATGATCTGTCCCAGATCCCGGAAGAACACCACGATAGAACAGGTGGAATAGCACAGCGCCAACACAAAGATAAACAGGCAGAAGCTGTAGTATACGATCTGGAGCGTATAGACGGTGGGATAATAGCCGTACAGTGCCGCCACCAAAAGCAGCACGCCGATAAAGAACACATGGATAAAGGTTGCAGCTATGATCTTGATGATGGGCAGTACACTGATCTTGAACACCACCTTCTTCACCAGATAGTTGTACTCCAGCAGTGCATTGGTTCCGTTGTTCAATGCTTCGCTGAAGTAAAACCAGGGCACCAGGCCTGCCGTCAAAAACAGCACAAAGGGAACATCTCCTGTTCCCCTGTTGATTCCGTTGCCCATCAGCTTGTCAAAGACGATATAGTACATCGCCACAGTGACTACCGGCTGGATCATGGCCCACACGGCACCCATGTAGGAACCGGCGTACCGTTTCTTGAAATCATTCTTCGCCAGCTTCCAGATCAGGTGTCTGCTCTGGTACAGCTCTGCAGGCAAGGTTGTGAACTTATCGTACTTCGCGCCAAATATCATACAGGCAACCGCAATCACTCCCACAGACATCACCTTCTTCACCAGCTCCTGGGTGGGATCGGCATTGGGATTCTGATGCAGCACGATGACAAGTGCCAACAGAAATCCGACTGTGCAAAAGAGTGCAATTCCTATCTTCTTACTGATCTTCATACTTTTGCGTATCCTTATCTCATCTGCTTCCATTCCGTGATGGAGCCCCACTTGGTATCCCGCTCGGAGAGCGTTATCTCCATCCCTGCAGGGATGGGCCATTCAATACCGATGGCGGGATCATTGTAAGCGATCCCTCCCTCGTCTCCCGGATGATAAAAGTCAGAACACTTATAGCAGAACTCCGCATAATCCGACAGAACGAGGAAACCATGGGCAAAGCCCTCCGGCACGAAAAACTGCTTCTTGTTCTCCTCGGAAAGCACCACTCCATGCCACTTACCGTAAGTTGCGGAGCCTTCTCTCAGGTCCACTGCCACGTCAAAGACCTCACCTCTGATGACACGCACCAGCTTTGCCTGGGGATGTTCGATCTGAAAATGCAGACCTCTCAGCACGCCCTTTTTGGAGGCGGACTGATTGTCCTGTACAAACAGAGTGTCGATCCCTGCAGCCTTGTAGTCCTCGTAGTGGTAGGACTCGAAAAAATACCCTCTGGCATCACCGTGAACCACCGGTGTCACCACCTTCAGTCCCTCTATCTCACAAGTCTCAACTGTAATCTTTCCCATAAAATATTCCTCTTTTCACACTTTCTCAGGAAGCCCGTTTTGCAGGATCATTCTCCTACAGACCGTTTGCCACCTCTACCAGATACTTGCCGTAATTGGTCTTCATCAGAGGCTGGGCCAGTGCCAGCAGCTGCTCCCGGGTAATGAAGCCCCGCTTATAGGCGATCTCCTCAATGCAGGAGATATACAGCCCCTGTCTCTTCTGGAAGGCTGCCACAAAGTCAGCTGCGTCCAGCAATGCGTCATGGTTTCCGGTATCCAGCCAGGCAAAGCCTCTCCCCAGGGTCTCCACCTGAAGGGTTCCCCTCTGCAGATATTCATTATTCACGGAGGTGATCTCGATCTCGCCCCGGGCGGAAGGCTTGACATTCTTTGCGATCTCCACCACGTCGTTGTCGTAGAAGTACAGACCGGGCACCGCATAGTTGCTCTTGGGATGCTCTGGCTTTTCCTCGATGGAGAGAGCCCTGCCGGACGCATCGAATTCTACCACGCCGTATTCTCTGGGATCGCGGACATAGTAGCCGAAAATCGTGGCTCCCGTCTCTCTGGCTGCCACCCTCTGCAGCACCTTGGAAAAGCTCTGTCCGTAGAAAATATTGTCTCCCAGCACCAGCGCCACTCTGTCGCTGCCGATGAATTTCTCGCCGATAATAAATGCGTCTGCCAGCCCGCGGGGGTATTCCTGCACCGCATAGGATAACTCCATGCCCAGCTGGGAGCCGTCCCCCAAAAGCTCCTGAAAGACAGGCAGATCCCTGGGAGTAGAGATGATCAGGATCTCACGAATACCCGCCAGCATCAGGGTGGACAGGGGATAATAGATCATGGGCTTGTCATAGACCGGCATGATCTGCTTGGAGATCGCCTTGGTCAAAGGATACAGTCTGGTGCCGGAGCCTCCGGCTAAAATAATTCCCTTCATATGAAAATCCTCTCTTTTCTGCAAAATAATATTGTTCTCTATACACACCAAAAGGGAACGTTATAAAACGTCCCCATTGGAAAGGAGTTATTTACTTCTCGTACATCTCGGTGTAGTACTTCTGGTAGTCACCGCTTGTCACGTTCTTCATCCAGTCCTCGTTCTCAAAGAACCACCGGATGGTCTTGCGGATTCCCTCCTTGAACATGGTCTCCGGATACCATCCGATCTGCGCCTTGATCTTGTCAGGTGCAATGGCGTATCTCCTGTCATGTCCCTTGCGGTCCTCCACATAAGTGATCAGATCCTCATTCACATATGCCTTTCTGGGATCGCCCTCGGGAAGCATCTCCTGCAATGTCTCCAGAATGATGCGGATGATCTCAATATTCTGCTTTTCATTGTGACCGCCGATATTATAAGTCTCAAACAGCTTTCCCTGCTCCTGGACCATATCGATGGCCTTGGCGTGATCCTCCACATACAGCCAGTCCCGGACATTCCTGCCGTCGCCGTATACGGGAAGCTTCTTGCCCTGCAGGGCATTGTTGATGATCAACGGGATCAGCTTCTCGGGGAACTGGTAAGGTCCGTAGTTGTTGGAGCAGTTGGTGATATTCGCCGGGAAGTGATAGGTATCCATGTAAGCCTTCACCAGCATGTCCGAGCTCGCCTTGCTGGCGGAATAGGGACTGTGGGGATCATAGGGTGTGGTCTCATAGAAGAAGGCATTGTCGTCGTCCGGAAGAGAACCGTACACCTCATCCGTAGAGACGTGGAGGAATTTCTTTCCTTCCTTGAAGGAGCCGTCAGGCAGCTCCCATGCAGCCTTGGCACAGTTCAGCATCACCGCAGTGCCCAGCACGTTGGTCTGCACAAACACTTCCGGATTGCGGATGCTTCTGTCCACGTGGCTCTCCGCCGCAAAATGAACGACCCTGTCGATGTCATTCTCCGCAAAAATCTTAGAGATCGCCTCCTTATCACAGATATCCGCTCTGACGAAGGTGTAGTTGGGCAGATCTTCAATGTCCTTCAGATTCTCCAGATTCCCTGCATAAGTCAGTACATCTACATTGATGATGCGAATCTCGTCTCCGTATTTGCGAAGCATATAGTGAATGTAGTTGGAGCCGATGAATCCGGCACCGCCTGTAACCAGATAGGTTCTCATATCGTATCTCTCCTTCTGTCATCATTAACTGGTACAATCATACCATATACAGAAGAAAATTCCAAATGCTTTTCTCTTAAAAGCACTCGGAATTTTCTTAAGAAATCTTAGGAAAGTCTTAATATCCCAGATAGCTGATGTTCATATCCACATCGCCGCTGATGCCGGATACCTTACCGTTTTTACGATACTGCCAGAGCTCATATCTGCCGGTGTAGGTAGGAGCGGCAGCGTACTGTGCCAGCCAGATCTTGTAGGCAGACAGCTGGGAAGGATCCAGTTTGGTCTCCAGCCAGTTCTTATTCGCATAGATGCCTGCCGTATAACCTCCGTTCTGGATGGTTTTGCAGAAAGCCTTGCAGACTGCGGTTCTCTGATCCTTGCTGATGGAATCGGCACGTCCGCCGCTGGCCTCCACATCCAGGAACACGGGGTAGGAGATCTTGTAGTTCTTGATCAGCTCCAGCACCATGGAGGCCTCCTCCACGGCTTCTCTCTCATCGATGGCCTGGGTAAAGAAGTATACGCCGACCTTCAATCCCGCTGAGATCGCACCCTTGATATTCTGGGTGAACTTCGGATCCACAACCAGACTTCCCTTGGTGGAGCCTCTGTAGCCGCAGCGAATGATCACATAGCTGATACCGGAATTCTTCACTGCGTTCCAGTCGATGGTACCGTTCCACTTGGAGACATCGATACCCACTACACCGTTGCCGACCACCAGAGAGCCATCACTTGCAAACATATACTTTGCGCCCTGGATGACCTGCTCGCCTGTCACCTTCTTGCCCTCGGCAGTGAAGAAGTATACCTTGCCTTGGATGGTCTGCCAGCCGGTGTACTTCGCCTCTCCCTTTTCAAAGAACTTGCTGTAGGTATAATAATCTGCGTAGACCGCTTCTCTGTAATCGTTGTTTTCAAACACATAGACCTGCTCGCCGTTGCTGTTGGTAAGCTTGGTCTTGTGATCCTTCTTCGGATTCTCCAGAACATTGATCACACATGCCGCCTTGATCTCCTTTGCGGCAGTGCTGCTCTGTTCCACCTTCACGGTGATGGTCACATTGGAGGCAGCTGCCTTGACATCCAATACAACAGGAACCAGATATTTTCCGTTCCCCTGGGACTGGGTAGTGTCCAGTGCTACCTTGATGGCAGCATCATTGGAGCTGGTCGCCGTCACCTTGGGCGCTGTGTCCCCGGCGCCCTCCACATAGGCCTTGACCACAAGAGGCACCTCCGCATACAGGTTCAGTGTCTCATATTCCAGGGTGATCTTCATGCCGTTGGAGATCTTCACGGTAAACTTGAAGACCGCCTTCGTCTCGTCTGTACCGCCATCCTCCTTCTTGTAGTTGACGGTAAGCGTCATGGCAGCGGTACCTTCGGTCTCCTTAGCCACCAGGGTGATTTTACCCTGATTGTCAACGGAAGCATTCTGGAACAGATCCGGCTTATCACAGGACAGCTTATACTCCAGTGTCTTCCCTTCTGCGAAGCCTTCCACCTTGGCAGTGATCTCTTCCTTGCCCTTGGGTGCGAGAATGATCTCTTCCTTGTCCAGCTTCACGGTTCCCTTGGTCAATGAGGCGCTGACCACGATTGCACAGCTGCCGGAGATCTGCTCCGTCACCTCTCTCGTAGTCACCTCTGTGTTGTCAGGTGCCGGGTTGACCTGCTGTACAACAGGCTCTGAGGATTCCGCAGGGACACTGGCCTCGCTGGAGCTGGGCTCGCTGGAGCTGGGCTCGGTGGACTCGGGTTCACTGGACTCCGGCTCACCGGAGCTGGGTTCACTGGACTCCGGCTCACTGGAGCTGGGCTCCGTAGATTCCTCCGGCTCACTGGGCTTCTCCACAATGGTCTCCACTGTATAGGTAACCTCTGCGTTAAACATCACCACAACACTCTTCACCGAGCTGTCGCAGGCCTTAAGACCTTTCACCTTGCCGTTTCCGTCCACACTCACATAATCGGGCTGCAGCGAGCTCCAGGAAACGTTCTTCAGCACGATATCCCTGATGGTCTCATTTGCATTGTCCGAGGTGATCTTGGCATCTGCCTTCAGCTGAAGCTCCTCACCCACCTTGATGGTTGCTTCTGTGGGAACCACCAGACCGGAATTGGTGATGGCCAGCTGTGAAAAGGTCTTCTTGTTGGACTTATCCAACAGCGTTAAGGGATCGGGAACATTGATCTTGGAGATCTCGTTGTAGACAGAGGAAATCACCTTGCTCTCCACCCAGGCAACGGTATCCTTCAGAGCTCCCTCGTTCGTCGTCTCATTCTTCTTCGTGTCTTCTTTGCTGGCGTCGATCTCCGACTCCGTCTTGATCTCATTCTCCACATCCACCTTGGAGTAGGAGATATTCTTCTTCACCTCCACCGTCTTGGGGGAAGTGGATATGGTATATTTGGAATACTTGGAGTCCGTCAGTTCCTCCATGGCAACCGTATAGCTTCCGCCCACGATGTCCTTCTTATAGATGATACCATCCATGTCATCGTCAGACCAGACAGAGGTCTTTCCGTCCGGATCCTTGATGTTGACTGCGAAGGGCACATTGGGGATCAGTTTTCCGGTCTTCTGATTGACAAACTTGATCTTCAGATCCTTCTGGATGGATGTCATGCTCAACCCCACATCGACCTGTCGGGAGATGTCTGTCTCATTGTAATCTCCAAAAGGATCCTCTTCCCATCCGCCCGGCTGGTTGTTGGCATCCTCCAGCGCACCTGCTGCCTGGATCTTTGCGATGGTGGCATCCGCTACCGCCAACAGTCCCTGTTCGCCGATGAGGTGAATGTCCTCCAGCTGCAGGCCCACGGAAGCAAAGCCGGAAACCTGCCTCTCCTGGGTCTTATTGGTAAAAATCATCCAGCCCAGTGCCAGTGCAAGGAACAGCACTGCCACACCGGTCAGGCTGACGATGATATCCATAACGGCGGAATCTTTTTCCTTCTTTTTCTTCTTTCTTCTGGGAGGCACACTGCTTCCGGATCCGGAAGTACGCCTCTGCGGGTAAGGGTCATAGCCCGGGGCATCCGTCTCCCGGTACTCAATCTCCTCGAAATCCTCTGCATCATCGGCATACTGATAGGCAGCTCCCGTCACTCCCACATAATCTGCATCGGAGTAGGTCACTTCTCCCTCAAAATCAAACTCATCCCCGACGGAGGCGGAAGTGTCATCCGGGTATTCCCCGTAGGATGCATCTGTCCCCTCATAGGATTCCTCGTCATAGACTTCCTCGCTGTAGGCCTCCCCGTCATAGGACTGCTCACCGTAGGATTCCCCGGCGTAGGGCTCACCGGCATAGGCCGCCTCACCGCCGGTCTCCTCAATGTAAGGCTCATCGGCATAGGCTTCCTCACCATAGGGCTCATCGGCATAGGCTTCCTCGTCGTAGGACTCCCCGGTATAGGCTTCCTCGCCGTAGTCTTCCGTCACCCCGGCCTCTCCGGAGCCGTCCGCTTCCAGGCTGTCCTCCTGATCCCACTCATATTGGAAATCATCGTTCTCGTCCCATTCCGGCAACGGTCGCTTTGTATGATTGAATAATTTCTTCATTCCGTATATCCTTTCTCGAACTCTTTCTACACTATTCCCTGAAGAGCACAGTCTTACAAAGTAACAATTCTGTAACATTATAGCATTCCTGAGCGATCTCTTCAAGGCATATTACAGAATCTTAAGACTTTTCACAGCTTTGGAAAATCTATTCGCACCAGAGTACCACATAGTGCCCCACTTTTTTCTCCGAATAATCCCTGCCCCACACGGCATCCGGCCGAAATACACTCTTCTCGTTCAGGATGAAAATTACATCCCTGTCGTAGGTCTCGGGCATTCGGAAGTGAAGTCTGCCATGATCCCGCACCATTCCGTACGCATCGCAGTCCCTCATCACCTCCTCCGGTGTGAGAGGATCGGACAGAAAATAGATCTCGCCGATCTCGTCCGGAATGTAGACCTCCTTCTCCCGCTGAGATCCCTCCAGGCTGTCCAGCGCCGCCTGCACTCCTCCATAGATCTGGTAGGCATCCCCGGCGGCATTCACAAAATACGCTCTGCAGGCTCTCACCGCAGACAGCACATACAGACAGGCCAGGATCCACAGGAAGATCTTTTCGGTTCTCACGGATCTCAATTTGGAAGCGGCAAGCACAATTCCGTCCACCACAAAGCAGACCAGCGCCGCAAAAATGCCGTTCACATGGTAGGTATAGGTTCCGCAGAGAAACATGGTCACCACAGAGCCGGCGCACCAGAAGATCAGATAGGGGTGCAGACTCTGTCTTCTCTCCCGGAAGCAGCGTATGGTTTCCACCAGGCTGTGTACCCCGCCCACAAGCATAAAGGGCACGCTGATCCGGAAAAGATTCCATTCGTTTGCAGGAGAACCGTAAATGCCGTCCGTTGTGAGCACATGCACAAGGGCCATGAGCTTCTCCCTGATCGCCGGAAACGACAGCCCTACCTCTGCGGTCCGGTTTTCCAATAACCTGGGGACGGTAAAGAAGGGCGTCCGAATGGTCTCCCATCCAAAGATATTCACACAGACCACCAGGACAAGGGGAATTGCCATCAGCAAAAGCGGAACCGCCGCAAAACACAGCTGTCTGAAGCGCTTTCCCCTGCCTTCTCTTCGGTACAGCCAATAGAACAGCCCGGACAGAAGCCAGAAAACCACAACGGTGATCGCCGCAATGATATATGTGTAGAGAATCGCTCCGAAAAGAACTCCAACCAGAAAGAAACCGCCATAGTGCTTCTCTTCCTCCTCAGAAGAAGCTCTTCTGCACAGACGCTGCCAAAAGAACAGGGCAATGGCAGACATGCCAAGCATACTGTTGCAGTCCAGCGCATACCGGCTGGCTGCCACAAACCAGGGTGCCGTTCCAAACAAAAAGAGACCCCAAAGTGCTCCCTCCTCCTTCCATTCTTCCCGGATCAGTCCTGCGCCGAACAGGACGGCAGCCAGTCCCATCACCACCGCCGGTGCCCGAAGGGTGGCAAGATTCAGTCCGAACAGCTTCACAAGCAGTGCGCAGAAATAGGTGTAAAAGGCGCTCTGCTCTCCATAAAAATTCAAGGGACACACCGGGAGAAAATTACCGTACCTGTCCGTGCCAAACTCCGCCAGCGTCCAGGCGTTCAGACCCAGACCTGCCTCATCCGGATGGACCCGCAGAGGAATCGATGTCAGAAAGACCACCCGCAGCAGCACAGCGATCGCAATCAGTCCTGCTCCTATCCATCTCATTTGTGTTTTCTTCATCGGAACACTCCCCTCGGCAGTCATTTCTACACCCACAGGTATACACTCCTAGCATACAAAACTTTTGTCTCCTGGTCAACCGTTTGCACCATTCCAAAAGTGTGGAAAGTTTTGAAGGATTTCTTAATTTTTCCTGAAGCGCGCGAATAAGGTGGACTTTCCAACCGCAAAATAGTAAGATAAGGGAAACTTCTTTTTCGGGAGCATGTTCCCGACAGATCCTGTGTGTCCGATTGCAGACACGCCGAATCCGTTGGGAACGCAATCTTGAGAAAGAATCAGGGAAACAAATATAGAAGAGAAAGGATGAGGATATGGAGGAAAAGAAAAAATCCCCGGGGCAGCAGCCTGCTGCAAATACCACAGAGGATTCATCTTCGAAACAAGAAACTACTGCCGCGAAAGGGGCTGTTCAGCGGAAGAAATTCCGAATCAATACACACATTGTCATGGTGGTTGTTGTCCTGCTGGTCGTGTTTATCACGATCTTTCAGCTGAAAAACTGGGGAGTGTTCATCGGACAGGATGAGATCTTCCAGGATGGTCTGGGCGAATACGACGACACGCTGGATCTGATGCTGCCCCTCTTGGATGAGGAGGGACGTCCCGTACAGACCCCAACGGACAGGCCCTTAAACATTTTGCTTCTGGGCAATGCTCCCTTTGCCGACGACCGGGATTCCGAGGACGGCCTTGCCAATATCATCCGGGAGATGACCGGTGCCAATGTCTACAACTGCTCGATCACCGGAAGCTACATGGCTGCCGAAAACGCACAGTTCAATATGTATGACGCTCCCATGGATGCCTATACTCCTTACTGGTTGGCTGTCTGGGGCTCCACCGGAGTCAACGGCATCACCTTTGAGCGGGCGGAGGAGATTCTGAAGGATCAGATTCCCGCCGACGCGCAGGAGGCGCTGGACACTCTGGAAGAGCTGGACTTCAACGATCTGGATGTGATGGTCATTCTGTACGATGCCACCGATTATCTCATGGGGCACAGAATGTACAGCGATGACAATTCCACCGACATCAGTCAGTTCACAGGAAATCTGGAGGCTACCATCGAGTTTGTACAGCAGAATCATCCCCGGATCCGGATCATCGTCCTGTCTCCCCCTTACGCCTTTTCCGATGTGATCGACGAAAACGGCGAATATGTCAGCAGTGATGTCACCAGATATGGTCAGGATGTGCTTTCCACCTACGTGATCAAGGAATATACCTCCTGTGCAGGCAGACAGGTCACCTTTGTGGACAACCTGTATGGCACGATCACCGAGGACAATGCAAAGGACTATCTGACAGACAACCTCCACCTGAATGTAGAAGGCCGCCGCCTGATAGCCCAGCGGTTTGTGAATGCTTTGAATTATTACAACAACCGTCAGTAGTCCAAAGGGATTGCCGTGTTTTGGTAAATGGCATATCCGTCTATGGTATCAAAAAGCTTCAGATCGAAATCCCGGAGATCTCCCGGGATTTCTTTTTTTTCCTCCAGGATCACGAAGTGACACTCGTATTGGTTCAGATACTCCGAGAGCTTCTCCGGATCAATGGTGTCCTGCAGGAGAAACTCCACGAACTCGTTGATCCAGCCATTGTTCCACTCTCTTCCGTAGGGCATGCAGATGGTGGGATCATACTGTCTGACATAGAGGAGAAATTCCCGGGGGAATGCCGCCCGGACCTCTCGCCCCGGGCAATGGATCGCATCGCAGATCCTGATCACCGTCGATGGCACATGGTAGAGATTTTCCGCCTTGGAATACAAGGGATTGGAGTAGACCGATTTGCCTGAGACAACAATGCAGGCAATGGCAGCAGCCAACACAAGGGTATGCTTCCTTCCATCAAACCGAGAGGCAAACCGAACCGTACTCGCCGCGATCACAGCGATGACCGGCAGAAGCCAACAGAATCGGAAATAGATCTCACTGCCCAGAAACCGGAAAAACAATCCGGCAAAGACCGGGTTCAACAGAACCAGAAGAAGGATCACCGGAACATACACAAAGATGATCCGCCGCTCTCTGTTCTTCTCCTGAAAAAACAGGTAGACCAGCCCAACGCAAAACCAGACAAAGATCAGACCTGTTCCCATATACTTTTGTAAAATCGTCGCAATCGACTGCCACATCATCTATCTCCTATTGAACAATCAAATACAGCAGAACCATCCCCGCCGGCAGCACACAGCCCAGCGCCGTGGGCAGCAGAACCTTCCATTTTCTGTAACAGACTGCCTGGCAGCAGCCTGTCACAACCGTGAACAGACAAACCAGAACTGCACCCTGGGTACTGCAGAGACACCCTGCGATCTGGGCAAGGATCACCAGAAGCCAGTCTCCCACGGGAATCCTTTTCTCCTCCCCCAGCTTCTTTGTAATCGAAAAGCATTGCACCAGCAGAAAGGGAATCACGATGGCCGCCAGGACAGCCTTCCCCTGCGCAGTCCGCACAAGCAGAAAATTCTCGGCAGTATAGAGAGACTGTCCCCCAAAGAGGATCAACACCTCTATGAGGAGCAGAAAGGTCAGCCGCTTTTTTCCCTCTCCTCCGTACAGAAGCCGTCCCAGTTCGAGATAGATGCTGTAGGCCATCCCAAGCAGGCAGACGGGAAGCACCACATGGGCAAGGATCGCAACCGGGATCCGGCTCCATCTGGAAAGCACGGAGATCCAGATGGGGAAGGGTGCCAATCCGTGTCTTGCATCCAAAAGCGTGGCGTATCCGGTATAGGGCAGGCTCTGATACATTGTGTCCGAGCTTGCCGAGATCGCGGAAACCGCCACATAAAATGCATCGTCCCCCTCCTCATAGGCCAGGAAGATCATACATCCCGCCTGTATCAGAAACAGCACCAGTACCAAAAGCTTCAGCAGGACAGAGGCGCGCTCTCCCGCAGCTTCCTCTCTCTTTACAAGTGCCCTCCAGCGGTTCTTTACGGAAAGCCTCACAAGGGCAGCCACTGACAAAACTGCCATCAGTCCGCCAAGTCCTCTCATCACCCATGTCACGCCTCCAGAAACCCGCAGCAGGATCAGCGGGACACTGATCACCAAAAACCCGGCCCAGATCGTGATCTGTCCGCAGACCCATAGGAAGCCCCCGGACTTCTCTCTGCCGCATCCCGCATACAGCGTACCCACAAGCAGGGGAATCAGAACTACTGCAAACAGTGTAATCAAAATACCAGCCAGCAATTTTCAGACCTCTCTTTCTTCCGATATCCCGCTGTCCCCGGAAAACACAGTCCCAGAGGAAAACATTTGATTGACTGCGATCATATACAGAAACAGATTGGCGACAAGTGTCTCCTTGCCGTCCAACATGCCGGCCCCCCGCAGGGTCGCCATGACGGCACTCAGGAGCGCAAAGAGCAGAACCCCTGCCAATCCGGACTTTCCCGGGGCTTTGCCTCTGACGAGAAGCAGTATTACCGTGAAGAACAGGAAGAAAGGGTACCCGCGCAGACAATATTGCACCACAAGAGAGGAAACAGCAGGGGTATTTTGCAAAAACATCTCATAATTTCTGCCAAGACAGGAGGCATACCACTCACCGCTCAACTGCCTCTGATACCAGATCGGCAAAAACAGATTGCCCATTCCGTCTCCCACACATTGCTTGATCAGATATGGCCACTCCAGCTGCACACAGACGCTGCTGATCTCCCAGAACAATTCTGTCCCCCGCTCCACACCGTATTGCTCCAAAATACCCGGATACACTGTCTTTTCAAACTCTGAGCGGGAGATCTGGGCGCCGGGATAATATTCATCCACTGCCTCCCACAGTTCCTCCGGAAGCAGATTCTCCCCCTTGTAAAGAGAGGGCCAGCCGGTACGGCACAGGACTGCAAACCCAACCTCCCGGGGTGCAGGCACCAGATCTGTTTTCAGCAGAGAAGCAGTTCCGAAAATGCAGCCCGACAGGGTAAAGAACAGCAAAAGCATTCTTCCGCACCGGGCAGCCTTCCTGCGAAACAGTGCTGCCGCTGTCTGTACCGACATGATCACTGCCACGCTGCACCATCCGGCCCAAAAGGTCATGCGGCTCAGCAGGGCCAGAGCTGCCAGACAAAGAAAAGCTCCCAGCAGGTTTTTGGCTGTCTGTTCCCTTCGGCACAGCCTGATCAGAAAAGCGCAAAGCAGCAGAGAAACACTGCAGCACAGGGAATAGGGGGAGACTGCCAGATGACACTGCAGCGCAAAAGGAAACGTCAGAAGAACAAGGCTGCCGAAAACACTCCCGAAACGATTCTTTCTTCCCGGAAGCACACGAAACAGTGTATCGCCCGCTGCAAAGGCAAACAGCACCTGTCCGATGAAGACAAGGGGATACACACGCTTCAGTCCTTCATATAACGGAGTTGCGAAAATGCCCCAATCAACAGAGAAGGCCTGAAGACAGGGCAAATTAAGACACATCCAGATCGTCCCGAGTACGATCTGGATGCAGCATCCCAAGAAAAGTATTCTCTTTACAATCTCCCGCAGGATCCCTGTGATTTTCTTCATGACAAGCCCTTTTCATCCAGGAAACATTCCTATTTCTCAGCAAAGAATTTGTAGATCACATCGCAGATGTAATCCACCTGCTCCAAAGAAAGACCGTAATACATCGGCAGTCTTGCCAATCTCTCACTCTCCGCAGTGGTATACCGGTCCTCGCCGTGGAAACGGCCGAACTTCTGTCCCGCAGGGGCGGTATGCAGAGGAATATAGTGGAACACGCTGTGTACACCGTTTTCGGCCAGGAAGGAAATAAACGCTGTCCTCTCTGTGATATCCTTTACCTTCACATAAAACATGTGGGCATTGTGCACGCAGCCCTCGGGCACCACGGGAAGCTCCAGCTTTCCCGCCTCCTTCAGCGGAGTCAGTCTCTCATAGTAACGATTCCAGCATGCCAGTCTGGCCTGATTGATCTCGTCCGCCTGCTCCAGCTGTGCATAGAGATAAGCGGCGTTCATATCGCTGGGAAGATAGGAGGAACCGTAATTGACCCAGGTGTATTTGTCGATCTGGCCCCGGTAGAATTTGCTCCGGTTGGTTCCCTTTTCCCGGATGATCTCCGCATCTTCCACATACTTTTCGTCACGGATCAGGAGTGCGCCTCCCTCACCCATACTGTAATTCTTCGTCTC
>JAHBAA010000138.1 GCA_018385425.1 Acetatifactor sp. | reverse complement strand
CCAAACTTCTGTGGTATAATCTAGTGAGCGCGAATTCACTGTCAAACAGGCTGCAGTTTCGGCATATACTTTTGAGAGCCGGTCTTTCGGCCGGCCCTGTTGGAAGCGAACGCCTTTTCGGCTTGGTGTTTCCGACGAGGTCCAAGCGAGAGCGTGTCTGCAAGCAGACATACAGGCCTTCAGGCGAAGGAACACAAATCCGAAAAAGGAGAAAAAAGAGAACAGAGAGGATCACAGTATGAAAATAGTTGTTTTGGCTGGCGGAACCAGCACGGAGAGAGATGTATCCCTGATCTCCGGAAGTATGATCTACAGAGCATTGAAAAAGAATGGGCATCAGGCAATTCTGCTGGATGTCTATCTGGGCTATGAGGGGGACATTGACGGGATCTTTGAACAGCAGATCGATTGGACCCGGGCCATCGGCGGCATCGGGGAGAAGAACCCCGATCTGGAGGCTGTCAAGGCCCTTCGGAAGGATGGGGGGAAGAGCTTCTTTGGCCCCAACGTGCTGACCCTCTGCGGTATGGCGGACTGTGTTTTCATGGCACTGCACGGTGCAAACGGGGAGGACGGCAAGATTCAGGCCTGTCTGGAGCTGATGGGCATCAAGTATACCGGTACCGATTTTGTCAGCTCGGCAATGGCCATGGACAAGGGAATTACGAAGGATCTGTTCAAGGCCTATGAGATTCCCACACCTGTGGGGATCCGGCTGAAGAAGGGTGAGACAGAGAGCGAAAAGGTTCCCTTCCCCTGTATCGTGAAGGCCTGCTGCGGCGGCTCCAGCGTTGGAGTCTGTATTGCCGGAAACGAAGCCGAGTATGAGGCTGCCAAGGAAGAGGCATTCCGTTATGATGATGAGGTCGTCATCGAGCAGTACATAGAGGGAAGAGAGTTTTCCGTAGGGGTGATGAGCGGCAAGGCACTTCCTGTCATCGAGATCGCTCCGAAGGTAGGCTTCTACGACTATAAGAATAAATATCAGGCCGGCAGTACCGTGGAGACCTGTCCCGCCGAACTGCCCCGGGAGAAGACAGCAGAACTGCAGAGGACTGCGGAAAAGGTATTTGCAGCCCTGCGCCTGAAAAATTATGCCCGAATGGACTTTCGCATGAACGAGGCGGGAGAGATCTTCTGTCTGGAGGCAAATACCCTGCCGGGTATGACGCCTACTTCCCTGCTTCCTCAGGAGGCAGCTGCGATAGGGATCAATTTCGAGCAGCTATGTGAGAAGATATTGAGGGATGCGCTATGATGGATTTGACGATTCAGGAAGTTGCGGATGTTCTGGGCGGTGAGTTTCTGAGAAAAGAAGGGGAGGACTGCAGCAGAAAGATCAGCTGCGCCGTCATCGATTCCAGGCAAATGGAGGAAAACGGACTGTTTTTTGCTGTGCCTGGGGAACGTACCGACGGACACCGCTTTGTCACTTCCGTGTTCCAAAGCAAAGCGGCTCTGGCCGTTGTGGAGAAGAATGCGGAGCGCGTGTCTCTGGAGACCGGAACAGACACCTCCCACTGGGGAAGTGTGATTTTGGTGGAGAGCACCTTGCAGGCTCTGAAATCTCTGGCGGAGTATTATCGCAGGAAAGCAGGGATCCCGATCGTGGGCATCACGGGAAGTGTGGGCAAGACCAGCACTAAGGAGTGCATTGCAACGGTGCTGGGGGATGCGTTTCGGGTGCTGAAGACAGAGGGAAATTTTAACAATGAGATCGGCGTCCCCCTGACCCTCCTTCGGATCCGTCCGGAGCATCAGCTGGCTGTGGTGGAGATGGGAATCAGCGATTTCGGGGAGATGCACAGATTGAGCCGGATGGTGCGTCCCAATGTGTGTGTGATCACCAATATCGGTCAGTGCCATCTGGAGAATTTACATACCAGAGACGGTATATTGCAGGCCAAGTCAGAGATCTTCGACTATATGGCGGAGGATGGGGAGATCGTTTTGAACGGAGACGATGACAAGCTCTGTACCCTTCTTACCGTGAAGGGCAGAACGCCTCATTTCTTTGGCATAGAGCCCGGCGAGAATAAAGAGGTATTTGTCACGGATATTGTGAGCAGAGGGCTGTTCGGCAGTGAGGCTGCGCTGACGCTGAACGGAGAGAGGCTGCCTCTGATGCTGCCGCTGCCCGGAAGACATATGGTATTGAACGCAGCAGCAGCAGCCTGTGTGGGAAGGCTGTTCGGAATGACCGGAGAACAGATCGTCACTGCCCTTGGAAAGATGCAGCCGGTGGCCGGAAGAAACAACCTGGTGGCGTTGTCCGATTATACTCTGATCGATGACTGCTATAATGCCAACCCTGCCTCCATGCGGGCCGCCATCGATCTGCTGCAGATGGCAGATACGAAGAAGGTAGCGATCCTTGGGGATATGTTTGAGCTTGGAGAGACCTCCGATGCCCTGCATGCCGGGGTAGGCCGATATGCCGTGGAGGCCGGTGTGGATGTGCTTTTGTGTGTGGGAGCAAACAGCGTGCATATGTATGAAGGGGCCATTGCTGCGGTGAGCGGCCCCTGTGTGGTTGCTCATTTCCCGGACAGAGACTCACTGCTGCAGAGTCTGAGGGAGGACAGAGCACATTATATTCCCGACGGAAGTACCGTTTTGGTGAAAGCTTCTCATGGCATGGAATTCCCGAAGGTCTGTCAGTTGCTGAAGGAATTGTCAAAAGCGTAAGAAGGCACATTATGAGTTTACGGCGCTGTCACCGGGAAAGTATTCTTTCTTCAGTTCGAAGTAGCGCTTCTGAATAATGCCGCTGACGTAGCTGCCCACAGCCCGCTGGGTCTCCTTGGGCAGTTCGCTGATGAGGATGGGCTGCCCGAACTCGAGGATGACTCTGGATTTTTTGATCCAGGGGAAGTGATCCTCGAAGATGGCGGCAGAGTTAACGATGGTCATGGGAATGACGGGTGCACCGCTCTTGGAGGCCAGCTTAAAGCTTCCTTCATGGAAGGGAAGAAACTCGTCGGGAACTCTGCTTCTGGTTCCCTCCGGGAAGATGCAGATGGAGCGACCTGATTTGATCTGTTCAATGCCCGCAAGGATGGACTTCAACCCCTCCTTGATATTCTGCCTGTCCAGAAAGATACAGCCGATGTGCATCATCCAGAGGCGGAGAATGGGAACCTTCAGAGTCTCTTTCTTGGCAACGATGCCGGTAGGATTCGGAAAGCAGGGGTAGGTCAGTACCGTGTCAAACATGCTGCGGTGGTTGCCGACATAGACAACCGCCCTGTCGTCAGGAATGTTTTCCTTTCCGAGGACGGTCAGCTTCACTCCGCTTAAGAACAGGATGCAGCGAAAACCCCATGCCACGATGGCTCTGGAGCTTTTTGCCGTCAGATCCGGGCGGAATATGTTCAGGATCCACTCTGCGAAAATGACGGGCAAAGTGAGGAGTAAAAACAGAACCAGATATAGTGCTACGAGTACCAGTCGAATCATATTCATGTACACCTTTCTGTATCCGATCTCACAGGATACGCTCTCCATTATAGCATATTTCTTTGGCACTGTACATAGAATAGACCAAGAATAAAGGTGTGAGAGGCTTTGATGAGACGAAATAGATCCATCGTGATTCGTTTCCTTTGTCTGGTGTGCGCGGCATGTATTCTGGCATTAAGCGGCTGCAGTTTTTTTGAGGGCGGGGATGTAAAGCTCAGAGATCTGGAGTTTACCGTACTCTCTGAGGAAAAGATTCCGGCAGAACTGAAGGAACTGCTGCAGGAGAAACGGGAGGAAGCCTTCGGGTTTACATACACAGATCAGGGCGATCTCTATATCTGTATCGGATACGGGAAGCAGATCAGCGGCGGCTACAGCATCGCCGTGGATGAACTGTATCTGACGGAAGAGAATATTCATGTGGCCGCCACGTTGATCGGACCGGAGGCTGCCAACAAAAAGAATCCGACTCCGACCTACCCGATGATCGTACTGAAGACTTCTGACTTAGGGAAGCCGGTGATTTTTCAATAGTTTCTAATAAAGAAATAAAGAACGGAGGAGAAGCATGCTGTTAATCAAGAACGGGTATCTTATCGACCCCGCTTCCGAGACGGAAGGGATCCGGGATATCCTGATACAGGATGGAAGAATCTGCAGAATAGCGGAAAAACTGGAAGGAACCGGTGAGGCCTGTGAGGTGATCGATGCCACAGGTCTCACAGTTCTGCCCGGATTGGTGGATGTGCACGTGCATTTCAGAGACCCCGGGTTTACCTACAAGGAGGATATCGATACCGGGGCGGCGGCTGCGGCAAGGGGTGGTGTGACCACGGTGGTGCTGATGGCCAACACCAAGCCTGCGGTAGATCAGCCGGAGACACTGCAGTATGTGCTGGAAAAGGGGAGTCAGACCGGGATCCATGTAAAAACCTGTGCCAATGTGACGGTGCAGATGAAGGGAGAGCAGCTGACCGATATGGAGCAGCTGGCCGCCCTGGGAGCAGTGGGGTTCACCGACGACGGCATTCCTCTGATGCGGGAGGAGATCGTCAGGGAGGCCATGAACCGATGCGCGAAGCTTGGACTTCCCATCAGTTTTCATGAGGAGGATCCCACACTGATCGAAAATAACGGAGTCAACCGGGGAAAGGCCAGTGCCTACTTCGGAATCGGCGGCTCTCCCAGAGAGGCAGAGATCTCTCTGGTGAAGAGGGATCTGGAGCTGGCGCTTTCCACCGGCGCCTGTGTGGAGATCCAGCATATCAGCACCAAGGAGGCGGTGGAGCTGGTGCGTCAGGCCAAGAAAAGAGGAGGCGATATCCACGCGGAGGCGACGCCCCATCATTTTACATTGACGGAAGAGGCTGTGATACAGTACGGTACCAATGCAAAGATGAACCCGCCGCTTCGCACGGAGGAGGACAGGCTTGCGATCATCAGAGGACTGCAGGACGGCACCATCGATATCATTGCCACAGACCATGCCCCTCACGCCGCTCAGGAGAAGGCCAGGGAGATCACCCAGGCACCCAGCGGCATCATCGGACTGGAGACGGCACTTCCCTTGGCGATCACCACACTGGTCAAGGGCGGTTACTTAACGCTTCGGGAGGCGGTTCGGAAGATGAGCACAAATCCTGCCGCCATGTATCATTTGGATGCGGGGTATCTGGCCGAGGGAGGGCCTGCGGATCTGATCCTGGTGGATCCGGACAGGACCCAGGTATTTGAGACCTATGCTTCCAAATCCGCAAATACGCCTTTTACGGGGCAGACGCTGACAGGCGTGGTAGAGATGACCATCTGCAAAGGGAAAGTGATTTTCCGGAGAGAAGAGTAACTTGTCAGTCAGAGTGGTGTTTCCGTGCCTTAAGTCCTGCATGTCTGATTGCAGACACGCAGGACTTATCGGAAGCATCACCTGCAGAAGAGAAAGAACAGAAAGAAGAGGATTCGAGATGAAAGAGAAAAGTATGGCCTGTGTCCTTTCCCAGGCGGAATTGGCACCCGGAATATTTGATCTGTGGCTTCAGACCGGTATGGCCGCCAACGCAAAGCCCGGACAGTTTATCGGCGTCTATCCGAAGAACGCCAGCACGCTTCTTCCCAGACCCATCAGTATCTGTGAAGTGAATGAGGACAAGACTGCACTGCGCATCGTATATCGGGTGGCAGGCGCCGGTACAGCGGAGTTTTCCGGCCTGAAGGAAGGGGATCGTGTGGCGATCTTAGGCACCCTGGGCAATGGTTTTCCGCTGGAGGCCGGAAAGGGTAAAAAGTGCTTCCTGATGGGCGGCGGTATCGGCGTCCCTCCCATTCTGCAGCTGTCCAAGGAGCTTGCTGCAGAAAAGAGTATTTTCCTCGGGTATCGTGACGGTGCTCTGTTTCTGAAGGAAGATTTCGAGAAGTACGGCAATGTGTTCGTTGCCACCGAGGATGGCAGCAACGGCACCAAGGGAAACGTCATGGATGCCATTGCCGCTTCCGGCCTGGAGGCTGATGTGATCTACGCCTGCGGTCCCATGCCGATGCTGCGTGCCATCAAGCGTTATGCGCAGGAGAAGGGGATCCAGGCTTACATTTCACTGGAGGAGCATATGGCCTGCGGCGTAGGCGCCTGCCTGGGGTGCGTGGTGAAGACAAAGGAAGTGGATCATCACTCCCATGTACATAACGCCCGCATCTGCACCGATGGACCCGTCTTTGAGGCAAAGGAGGTTGAAATCTGATGAATACAGAAGTGAATCTGGCCGGCATTACACTGAAAAATCCGGTGATGACCGGTTCCGGAACCTTTGGCTCCGGTATGGAATACGGTGAGTTTGTGGATCTGAACTGCCTGGGAGCAGTGGTGACCAAGGGGGTAGCCAATGTACCCTGGCCCGGGAACCCTACACCCCGTGTGGCGGAGGTATACGGCGGCATGCTGAACGCCATCGGCCTCCAGAACCCCGGTATCGATGTATTTATGGAGCGGGATATCCCCTTTCTGAAGCAGTATGATACGAAGATCATCGTCAATGTCTGCGGAAAATCCGTGGAGGATTACCTGGAGGTCGTAGACAAGCTGGGAGAAGAGCCCGCAGTAGCTATGTTGGAGATCAATGTCTCCTGCCCCAACGTCAAGGAGGGCGCCATTGCCTTTGGACAGAAGGCGGATGCCCTGTACAATATTACGTCCCAGATCAAAAAGCATGCAAAGCAGCCCATCATCATGAAGCTGAGCCCCAATGTGACGGATATCACCGAGATGGCGAGAGCGGCAGAGGCGGCAGGTGCGGATGCCCTGTCTCTCATCAATACCATCACCGGCATGAAAATAGATATTCATCGTCGGAAATTTGCTCTGGCAAATAAGACCGGCGGTATGAGCGGCCCTGCCATCAAGCCTATCGCGGTTCGAATGGTGTATCAGACCGCTCAGGCTGTCAAGATCCCCATCATCGGAATGGGCGGAATTGCTGACGCAGAGGACGCCATTGAGTTTCTCCTGGCAGGTGCCACTGCTGTCAGTGTGGGTGCCATGAACTTTGTGAACCCTTACGCGACCGTGGAGGTGATAAAGGGTATCGAGGACTATATGAGTAAATACAATGTGGAGAAGCTGACCGACCTGATCGGTGCAGTCCGGGAGTAAACGTTTTGCTGCTCCCACACCGTTGGTCCGGGACAGAATTGAAGCAATGCAGGAATGAATGACGGAATACCTTCATATATATGCTAATAGCAGTATAGATATGGAGGTATTTTTTGTGGAACTGACAAAGAAGCTATTACATATGGATCGAACGAAATGCGAAGCCGCCGCCCAGGTTTCGCTGGAGGAAGACATCAACATTCCGGACGCGAAACCGGATGTGAGTCAGATCGTTTTTGAGCGGGGAGAGGCCCTGATCGATGAGGTCAGACCGGGAACAGACAGTGTCATCCTGCGGGGAGCGGTGCTGTTTCGTGTGCTGTACCAGTCGTCGGAGGAGGGAGAGGGTCTGGTGAGTCTGGGGGGAAAGCTCCCCTTTGAGGAGAAGGTGATGCTCAGAGGCTGTGTCAGCGGAGATACCGTGGAGGTCAGTCCGGTCGTCGAGGATCTGACGGTCGGAATGATCAACTCCCGGAAGCTGAATGTAGCGTCACTTCTGACATTATCGGTCTGTGTGGAGGAGATCGCGGATGAGTTTCTTCCCACAGAGGTGAGTCTTGGAGAGGGAGCGGAGTACTGTAAACAGCCTATGACCGTCACCCAGCTTGCAATCTGTAAGAAGGATATCTTCCGCGTCAAGGAGGAGGCTTCCCTGCCAAACGGGTTCCCCAACGGCGTGCAGATCTTATGGGACAGTGTGACCCTGCAGGACATCACCTTCCGCTGTGTGGAGGAACAGTTGGAGGTGACCGGGGATGTGAAACTGTTTGTCCTGTATGAGGGGGAGGGGGAAAAACACCCCATTCGCAGCTTTGAGACGGTTTTCCACATTCGGGGAGAGATGGAGTGTCACGGCTGTAAAGAGGGGATGCTCTCCAACATTACTTATACCTGCGGACACAGGGAAGTGTCGCTGGTGCCGGATACGGACGGAGAGATGAGAAACCTGGATCTGGACCTGGTACTGGACATCAAGCTGAAGCTCTATCAGGAGGAGGAGACAGGGATCGTCACGGATATCTACAGTACCATGTCTGAGGTGACAGCTGTGGACAAAGAGGGACTTTTATGCAAAGTGCTCTGTAATGTGACCGGAAAGTCCAAGGTGATGAGCAAGGAAACCATTCGGGACGGAAATATACTTCAGCTGCTGCACGCTGAGGCGACTGTTTTCCCGGAGCAGCAGACCATAGTCGGAGAGGGAGTGAAGCTGCAGGGAAGTATTCAGGTAAAGCTTCTGTATATCACAGGACAGGACGAAACACCTTACGGACACTGTTCGGCCACCATCCCATATACTTACCTGATGGATATTCCGGCAGTGCCGGAGCAGGACCTGTGTGTTGTGCAGGCAGATATCGACCAGCTTCAGGCGGCGATGCTGGACGGGGAGAACGTGGAGATCAAGGCGATGCTTTCCTTCGCGGCGACGGTCTTTCGAAAACTTCCCATCCGACTCATTGATAGCCTGGAGGAAGCACCGCTTTTGCCGGAAAAGCGAAAGAGCCTGCCCGGTATGGCGATCTATGTGGTAAAGGATGGGGACAGTCTGTGGAGTATCGGCAAGAGATACTATGTACCTGTGGAGAGTCTGCGGAAGATCAACGGACTGGAGAAGGATGAACTGGTGAAGGGCCAGAAAATATTGGTCATGAAGGGATAGGCCGGTGGGGACGGTGTTTTCCGGTACTGGGGAGTGTCCCCTTTGGCACGCAGGGGTGTCCCGCCCGGCACAGTGAACGCAGCATGCCCCGGAAGCAGGAGATTGCTTCCGGGGCATGCTTTTGAGAAAAAGACGGAACCTGCTTTCTGCAGGTTATTTTTGTACATGAATGCTCAGCGAATTGTCTGAGAGAAACGTATCCTCCACGGACAGACGATAGTTTACTTCCAAATGCAGTTCCTCTTCGGAGTCGCAGATATGAAGTCTCTTGGTCTTCACCGAAAGCATCAGTCTGCCGAAGGCGGAGGAGTAGTCGGAGACGATCGTTTTTCCTTCCTCCCAGGTCATGTTGGAGTTCACGGCTCCCTTCTTGGAGAGAGAAAGCGCCCCTCCGGAGAGCTTCAGCATATTCTTGGTGACGGAACCGTCGTCCGGGTCTGTCTCATCATAGAGCAGATAGGTTGAGTTGCCCCGCTCAAAGTATTCCCCCTCGGTCCGGGTGGCGATGGTCATGGATTCGTTGTCTTCTCCGGTCTGCGTGCCGGTGATGGTCAGTGTGACATGCATAGAGTTTCTCCTGTCCTTCCGGGAAATGTGGTCCCGTCCTGTCCTGTGTGTCTGCAATCAGACATAAGGCGGAGGACCACAGTTCCGAAAGGTCTCTAATATTTCTCAATCTGTACTGTCTTTGCGGACAGAATACCATACTTAATGATGGAGTTGGCAAAATGTACGAATTTGTCTGCCTTGTCACTGACGTAGAAGCGGTATCTGTCACTGCCCAGTCCCGGAGTCTCTTCATTCAGCATCTTCATGCTTCCCAACAGACGCTTTAACTCCAGGGCAGTCTCATAGGCAGGGTTTACCAGAGTCACATTCTCCCCCATGATGCGCTGCAGGGTAGAACGGATCAGGGGATAGTGGGTACAGCCCAGGATCAGTGTATCGATGTCGATATCGATGAGCTCTGCCAGATAACGGCGCGCGATCTCATCGGTGACGGGATCCTGCAGCAGTCCCTCCTCCACAAGGGGAACGAACAAAGGGCAGGCTTTCCCATAGATCTCCACATCGGAGGAGAGCTGGTGTATGTACTGGGAATAGATTTTGCTCCCGATGGTGGCTTCCGTGGCGATGACGCCGATCTTCTTGTTTCTCGTCACCTCTGCCGCAGCCTTTGCACCGGGCTTTACTACGCCGATGATGGGGATATCGATGTTCTTTTCCAGTGTCTCCAGAGCGTAGGCGCTGGCCGTATTGCAGGCTACTACGATGGTTTTCACCTGAAAGGTGCGCAGAAAACGTACGATCTGCTCGGAAAACCTGGTGACGGTCTCCTGAGATTTGGAGCCGTAAGGCACTCTGGCGGTGTCTCCAAAATAGATTATCTTTTCATTCGGAATCTGACGCATGATCTCCCGGACCACTGTGAGTCCTCCCACACCGGAGTCGAATACCCCGATGGGGGCATCGCTCCTCATCAATTCCATGTTAATTTGTCCCATGAAAAGTCCTCCCAAAAATCTTTGATTACTTTCAGCAGTTTGCTGCGAAATGCAACGTCTTCCGGCTTGGCATTTAAAAGCAGTACCAACAGATCCTCGCCGGAAGGAGGCAGATCGGACTGCTGCGCGTCCTGTGATGCTTCCTCAGGGCGGGTGCTCTCTGTACAGACTACCACAGTGTCCTGATTCAGCGTAAATTCCGGGAAAAAGAGTCCCCACCAGCCGAAAGCGGCAACAAAGGTAAGAATGATCTGTACCCCTAGTTTTGTCCACAACTGTTTCATGTCTCACACTCCTTATCTGATAGAGGGAGTATAGACAAAAATGGCAGGGTTATGCAGCCGGATCATTTTTTGGTGTTGGTTACATCCAGCCGAATGCGCCGGATGATGGCATTTTTCTGATTGTCGATATGCGTCCTGGCAGCCTCCGCCGCAGTGACCACATCTTTATTACATATGCTTGCGTAAATGATTCTATGCTCGGCGATCAGAGTCTCATGCTGGTTGGTATCCTTGATGTACTCGTAGCGATAGCGATACATCTGCTCGGAGAGATTGTTTACCAGAGAGATCAGGCGCCGGTTGCCGGTAGCCTGCACGATGATATCGTGGAGCGCAACATCCGCCTTCGCGATCTCGTTCACGTCCCCTGTTGCCACGGCCTTCTCAAAGCTGTCACAAGCCTGGCCGAGCCGCACAAGCTCCTCCTCGGTGATGCGCTTGCATGCCAGTTCTGCACAGAGCGCATCCAGGGCACGCCTCACCTCCAACACATCATTCATGCTCTTCTCGGTGATCTGGGCAACCTCCGCTCCGCGTCGGGGAATCATGGTGACCAGACCTTCCAATTCCAGCATATGAATTGCCTCACGGATCGGGGTACGGCTGACGCCAAGCTTGTTGGCCAGATGGATCTCCATCAGCCGTTCACCCGGCTTTAATTCGCCGGTGAGAATCTCCTGACGCAGGGTGTTGAATACCACGTCCCGCAGGGGGAGCAACGCATCAGAATTTGACTGTAAAAAATCCCGCATAACTGTTCCTTTCTGTCAGACAGGGGTGGTGAGAAATACCTGTCCGGCCAAACTGCTTTGTTTCATGGAAGCATATGCTTTCTCGGCTGCTGTCTTGTCTGAAAAAATACCGAAGACCGTAGGACCGCTGCCGCTCATCAAAACACCGTCACTGCCCAATTCCAAAAACTTCTCTTTGATCTTTGAGATGATGGGATGGGCCGGCACCGTCACTGTCTCCAGCACATTGCCGAGTTTTGCGGTGATACCGGTTAAGTCTCCCGCTAAAATGGCAGCTGTCATGCCGTCGATGTCCGGATGGAAGAGAATGGGAGCGGCATCCAGGGTGGTGTAGACATACTTGGTGGACACATTGATATCCGGCTTCGCCACCAGAAGGTGACAGTTCGGCATGGGCGGCAGGGGGGTCAGACGCTCCCCGATTCCTTCTGCCAGTGCCGTTCCGCCCAGAATACAGTAGGGCACATCCGCACCGATCTTCACGCCCAGCTCCATCAGCTCCTCTTTTGTCTTCCCGAAACGGAATAATTGATTCACCGCCTTCAGGGTGGCTGCGGCATCTGTGCTTCCCCCTGCCATTCCGGCGGCAATGGGAATGCGCTTCGTCAGGTGGATCCGCACACCCTCCTTCACAGCACAGGTGTCAAGCAGCAATTTCGCAGCCCTGTAGATCAAATTGTTCTCGTCTGTGGGGAGCTCCCCGGAGTCAGTGGTCACCGTGATCCCGGAGGGCTGCTTTTCAAAGGTCAGTTCATCGCAGATGCCTACGGACTGCATGATCATCTTCACCTCGTGATAACCGTTTGGCAATCTGCCAATCACATCCAACCCTAAGTTGATCTTGGCATAGGCATTCAGTTTCAATGTTTCCATAGTCGATTCACGCTCCGATGTATATTGTATACAAAGATTGTATTTATTATAGTACAATCTTTTCTTTCTGTCAATTCCGGTACCGGATGGTCGCTGGTATTCCCTCCGCTGCGGGTTTACAAAAGAGGGTGATCTGTAAAAGACCGGACAATTTATCTTGACAGTCAAAGTAATTACTGATATGATACCAGATAGTTACTTTGAAAATCAAAATACTTGAAAATCAAAGTAAAAAGAAGAAAGGAGAAAAAATGATGTTTAACAAGGTAAAAGAGCTTATCGAAGAGAAGTTGAATCTGGAAGGCGTGGAGATCACTCCGGACAGCAAGTTTAAGGAGGATCTGGAGGTGGATTCCCTGGATCTGTTCGAGCTGGTAATGGCACTGGAGGATGAGTTTGGCATAGAGATCCCCACTGAGGATCTGGAGAAGATCGCTACCGTAGGCGATATCATCGAGTACATCGAGAGCAAGCAGAACTGATCGGAAGGAGGCGCGGAGCATTTTGAAGACTGAAATTACTAAGCTTTTGGGAATTCAATATCCTGTGATACAGGGTGGCATGGCATGGGTGGCAGAACACAATCTGGCCGCAGCAGTATCCAATGCAGGCGGACTTGGTATCATCGGAGCGGCTTCGGCGCCTCCGGAGATCGTCCGTCAGGAGATCCGCAAGTGCAAGGAGCTGACGGACAAGCCCTTCGGCGTGAATGTGATGCTGTTGAATCCCAACGCTGAGGAGGTTGCGAAGATCGTGGTGGAGGAGGGTGTCAGGGTAGTGACTACCGGCGCCGGAAATCCTTCCAAATATATGGAGCTCTGGAAAAACGCAGGAGTGAAGGTCATCCCTGTAGTGGCCAGCGTTGCTATGGCGAAGCTGATGGAGAGAGCCGGCGCAGACGCTGTGGTGGCAGAGGGAATGGAGAGCGGCGGACATATCGGCTCCGCCACCACCATGACTCTGGTGCCTCAGGTAGCAGATGCGGTACAGATTCCCGTGATCGCGGCGGGAGGTATCGGAGACGGCAGAGGACTGGCGGCAGCCCTTTTGCTGGGGGCAGATGCGGTACAGATGGGCACCCGTTTCGTGGTGGCAAGTGAGTCCATCGTACATGACAATTATAAGCAGAAAATTATCAAGGCAAAGGATATCGATTCGGAGATCACCGGAGCGAGCACCGGTCATCCCATTCGTTCCCTGAGAAACAAGATGACCAGAGAGTATCTGAAGCTGGAGCAGTCTGGCGCAGATTTCATGGAACTGGAGAAGCTGACGCTGGGGTCACTTCGAAAGGCAGTGATGGATGGCGATGTGGAGTATGGCACCGTCATGGCCGGTCAGATCGCAGGAATGGTATCCAAGGTGCAGCCTTGTAAAGATATGATAGAAGAGATCGTGCAGGAGGCAGACAGACTGCTCTCCTGTCAGGAGGATACAGTATGGGGAAGATAGCATTTGTGTTTCCCGGACAGGGAACACAGAAGGTCGGAATGGGAAAGGATTTTTACGATGCTTTTCCGGCAGTGAAAAAGGTGTTCGACCGGGCAGGCAGTGTGACCGGCGTGGACGTGGCAAAGCTTTGCTTTGAGGAAAATGATCAGTTAGGTCAGACGGAATATACCCAGCTGGCGCTGCTGACCGTGGAGGTAGCCATCCTTCGTGTGGTGGAGAGCCTTGGGATCTCTGCCGATTACAGTGCAGGCTTAAGCCTCGGAGAGTATGGTGCACTGGCTGCCTGCAGCTGTATGGAGGAAGAGGATCTGTTTCGTCTGATCCGTGCCAGAGGGATGTTGATGCAGGAGGCTTATCCTGTGGGCGGTGCCATGTGCGCAGTGTTGGGTCTGGATGCTGAGACCATCGCTTCCATCTGTGAGAAGACGGAGGGGATCGTCTCCATCGCCAATGATAACTGCCCCGGTCAGATCGTCATCACCGGGCAGCAGGAGTCAGTGGAGCAGGCCGCAGCGGCATGCAAAGAGGCGGGTGCCAAGAGATGTCTGCCCCTGAAGGTCAGCGGCCCCTTCCACTCAAAGCTCCTCACCGGAGCAGGGGAAAAGCTCGCCGGGATGCTGGAGACCGTACCTGTGCGAAATCTGCAGATCCCCTATGTGTGCAATCTGGAGGCTCGTATCGTGGAAGACAAGGAAGAGGTAAAACCTCTGTTGGTGGGACAGATCTCCGGACCGGTACGTTTCCGGGAGAGCATTCTGGCTTTAGCCGACCGGGGCGTGGATACCTTCGTGGAGATGGGACCCGGCAAGACTTTAAACGGCTTTATCCGTAAGACCTGTCCTGAGGCCGTGGTCTACAACGTGGAGAAGGTGGAGGACCTGGAAGTGTTGAAGGCTGCACTGTGTGCGGGAAAGGAGCAGGCATAGAGGATGGAGCAGAATTTACAGGGTAAGGTGGCGCTTGTCACCGGAGCGGGAAGAGGAATCGGAAAAGCCATCGCATTGGAGCTGGCTGCCCACGGTGCCATGGTCATCGTCAATTATAACGGCTCCAAGGAAGCTGCGGAGAAAGTCGCAGAAGAGATCAGGTCTATGGGTGGACAGGCGGTTTGCTGCAGCTGCAATGTGGCAGACGCTGAGGCCTGCGAGCAGATGGTAAAGGACCTGTTGTCGCAGTTTGGCAAGGTGGACATTCTGGTGAACAATGCTGGCATCACAAAGGACAATCTGATCCTTCGTATGACGGAGGAGGAGTTCGACAGGGTGCTGGATGTAAATCTGAAGGGAACCTATCACACCATCAGACAGCTGGCGAAAAATTTCCTGAAGAACAAGGGCGGTAAGATCATCAATATCTCCTCCGTCTCCGGAGTGCTGGGCAATGCGGGGCAGGCCAACTACGCTGCCTCCAAGGCAGGCATCATCGGACTGACCAAGAGTATCGCCAGAGAACTGGGCAGCAGAAATGTGTGTGTCAATGCGATCGCACCGGGATTTATCGAGACGGACATGACGGCGGCTCTGTCGGAGAGCAGCAGAGCGGCATTGGAGGAACGCATCCCCATGAAGCGTCTGGGTCAGGCCAGAGAGGTGGCCGCACTGGCAGCATTCTTAGCCAGCGACAAGGCGGACTATATTACGGGGCAGGTCATCTGCGTGGACGGCGGAATGGCGATGTAGGGTCCGTTTGCCGGGAACGCCGGGACCAGGGTTATGGCGCGTTCCACGGCTGAAGC
>JAHBAA010000098.1 GCA_018385425.1 Acetatifactor sp. | reverse complement strand
GTATGTGTCATAGAGTTATCTTACAGGTTGGAGGTAACTTACATGAAACAGAACAACACAAACGTCACCAATGAAGTGGGCACCGGCAGAGAGCAGGCCATCGCCATGCGGGTATCCGCAGTCAGCATCATCGTCAATCTTGCGCTATCCCTGTTCAAACTGATCGCCGGAATCGCAGCGCATTCCGGAGCGATGGTATCGGATGCGGTGCATTCTGCGTCGGACGTGTTCAGCACCTTTATCGTGATGATCGGTGTGACCATCTCCGGCAAAGAATCCGACAAGGAGCATCCCTACGGTCACGAGAGGCTGGAGTGCGTGGCTTCCCTGCTGCTTGCCATGGTTTTGGCGCTGACGGGGCTTGGGATCGGCAAGACCGGCGTGGAGAAGATCCTGGGCGGAGAGGCCGCAGGACTGGCGGTACCCGGACTTCTGGCGCTGATCGCGGCAGTTTCCTCGGTGGCTATAAAGGAATGGATGTATTGGTATACCCGGGCTGCGGCGAAGAAGATCAATTCCGGTGCCCTGATGGCTGATGCCTGGCATCATCGGTCGGATGCGCTTTCTTCGATAGGCGCCTTCATCGGTATCCTGGGCTCCCGTATGGGCTACCCGATTTTGGACCCCATTGCCAGCCTTGTCATCTGTCTCTTCATCCTGAAGGCGGCCTACGATATCTTTCAGGATGCTTTGGCGAAGATGGTAGATAAGGCCTGCCCGGAGGAAGTGGTGAATCAGATGCGGGAGATCATCCTTGCGCAGGAGGGTGTAGAGGGCATCGACGATATCAAGACCAGACTGTTCGGCGCCAAGATGTATGTAGACGTAGAGATCTCTGTGGACGGCGAAAAGACACTGCGCGCAGCACATGAGATCGCCAATCGGGTACATGATGCCATCGAGGATGCATTTCCCGAGGTGAAACATTGCATGGTGCACGAGAATCCCACGGAAGAAGCGACGGGGATGCCTAAGTGACATTTTGCGCAGTCTGCCATTGGAAGGGACACATCCCCCTGATCGCTGCTGTATAGGTATTTTGATTATTCACGCCTCAGCAATATTGAGGCGTGTTTTTTGTACTCTAAAAGAGCTATCTTACTCTTATGAAAACAAAACGAGACACAGTATCAGGGTTTTGATAAGATGAAGGGGGAATACCGATGAGAAAGTACAGTCAGACACGGGAAAACAGGGATGTGAGAAGAAACGGCAGAGAGTCGGCGCGGATGATGAGAAGAAAGCACAGCTTTGAGAAGCTGGCGGCGTATGTCGCTGTCACCCTTCTGATCGTGCTGTTGGGAACCTATTTCTACTCTATGACGGCGAAGAGTCTGCAGGCGAGGAGAAATGCGGAGGTGGAGAGCAGTTATGCAGCTCTGGAACAGGATATGGTGAAGGCGGTTCGAGGCTATCTGAACCGCACCGGTTTCAAGAACAGCGGCGTGATGTTGACCAGAATGGTCGACGGGGAAGGGTACAGACAGTACAAGCTGACCGTTCATCACAGCAAGATCGATGAGATGGAAGACGGTGAGCGGGAGCTTCTCGCCGAAAGCTTGTCACAGTTTGCATTTGTGGACAGCATGTGTGATTTTCGGTATGAGTTTTTTGTTCCCAAGCAGTAGACAGGGGACGAGGCGCACCTTTTGCACCAACCCGATGAGCCCGTTGGAGCAGCAGTCAGTTTCATCGGGAGAATGGAGGATCACAGAAGAATCAGGTGACTTTTTGGGGAAAAGGTGGTATAATCTTCTATAGGCTTTTTGCAGAAGGGAGCACACAAATATGGCTGAGACTACTACTTTTCTTCCAAAAGTACACGAGATCTATAAACACTTTAAGGGGAATCTGTACCAGATCACCGCGATTGCCGAGCACACGGAGACCGGAGAGATCCTGGTTATCTATCAGGCGATGTACGGGGAATTCAAGACCTATGCCAGACCCCTGTCCATGTTCATCAGCAGAGTGGATCGGGAGAAATACCCCGAGGTGACTCAGGAGTTTCGCTTTGAACTGCAGGGTCCGGAGGCGGAGAGACAGCGGGCAGCACTGGGTGTTCCTTCCGGGGCAGCGGCAGATCGGAAGGCAGCGTTCGTACAGGAGAAGGCAGCGGCAGATCTGAAGGAGACGTTCGTACAGGAGAAGGCAGTGGCAGATCGGAAGGCAGCTTCCGCTAAGGAGAAGGAAAAGGCGGCTGACCAGGGTACAGCGGAAGGAGAATTTCAACTGGATCCCGGTGTGTTGGAGTTTCTGGATGCCGACAGCTATGAGGAGAAGCTGAATATCCTGGCCGGTCTTCACCATCGTATCACAGATCACATGCTGACCACCATGGCCATCTCCTGTGACATCGAGGTGGGAGAGGGAGACATCGAGGAACGTTACAGTCAGCTGCGAAACTGTCTTCTGACTTTGCAGAAATATGAGTGCAAGCGATTAAGGTAGAGTGATTTTATGAAGTATTGTAACATTTGTGAGGGGCGCTTTCTGCAGCGCCCTAATCGTTTTATTGCGTATGTGGAACTGGACGGGCAGGAGACCAGGGTTCATGTGAAGAATACGGGACGCTGTCGGGAACTTTTGACAGAAAGGGCGAAGGTCTATCTGGAGAAAAGTGATAACCCGGACCGTTCCACTGCATACGACCTTGTGGCAGTGGAGAAGGGAGATCTGCTCATCAATATGGACTCTCAGGCTCCCAATCAGGCAGTGTATGAGTGGCTGCTGGCAGGGGGCCTGTTTTCTGCTCCCACACTGGTTCGCCCGGAGACTGTCTATGGAGGCTCCCGGTTTGATTTTTATGTGGAGGCAGGAGAAGAGAAGGCCTTTGTGGAAGTCAAGGGAGTTACCCTGGAAAAGGATGGCGTGGTCAGCTTTCCGGATGCCCCCTCCGAGAGAGCGGTGAAGCATGTGGAGGAACTGGTGGAGGCCGGACGGGCAGGATATCAGGTGTATGTGCTGTTTGTAGTGCAGATGAAGGGGGTGAAATATTTTCTTCCCAATGAGAGGATGCACCCGGAGTTTGCCCGGGCGCTGCGAGAGGCGGCAGAGCAGGGGGTCCGTATTCTGTGCTATGACTGCCTGGTCAGGCCGGATGAGATGAGACTGGATGCACCCGTCACCGTATATCTGTCTGAGGACGAAGCAAGACTTGCAGGGATCGTGGAGCCGCTGCTTAGCTGGTTTGCGGAGAATAAGCGGGACCTTCCCTGGAGAGAAAACAGAGATCCCTACCGCATCTGGGTGTCGGAGATCATGCTGCAGCAGACCAGAGTGGAAGCGGTAAAGCCTTATTTTAAGCGGTTTATGGACAGATTGCCGGATCTCCATGCGCTGGCTCATGCACCGGAGGAGACCTTACTTAAGCTTTGGGAGGGGCTGGGGTACTATAACCGGGTCCGCAATCTGCAGAAGGCAGCCCTTCAGGTGGAGGCAGACTACGGCGGTCAGATGCCGGCGTCTTATGAGGAATTGCTGAAGCTGACCGGTATCGGCAGCTATACGGCAGGAGCCATCGCCTCCATCGCTTTCGGACTTCCCTATCCTGCGGTGGATGGAAACGTGCTGAGGGTTCTGTCCAGGCTGCGGATGGATTCCAGGCTGATCAACGACGGAAAGGTAAAGGCACAGGTAGAAGAGGAACTGCGGGCAGTGATGCCTGTCCACGCTCCGGGAGAGTTTAATCAGGCACTGATGGAGATCGGCGCCACGGTATGCGTGCCAAACGGAGCACCTCTGTGCGAGATCTGTCCTCTGGCCAGGCAGTGTCTGGCTCATCAGAACGGGGTGGAATCGGACTATCCGAAGAAAGAGGTGAAGAAGCCCAGAGTGATCGAGAAGATGACTGTTCTGGTCATTCGGGATGAGAACAAAGTGGCGGTGCACAAGAGACCGAAGGAAGGGCTGTTGGCTGGGTTATATGAGTTCCCCTCGATTCCGGGACATCGTACCCCGGAGGAGGTCATTTCATTTCTGGAGGAGAACGGGATCAAGACGCTGCGCATCCGTCCCATGGAGGCGGCAAAGCATATTTTCACCCACAAAGAGTGGCATATGATCGGATACGCGGTGCAGGTGGACGAGCTGGCACCCGGAGACAGGACAGGGAGCACCGGAGACTGGATCTACATCGACCCGGCGCAGACCAGGGATAATTTCCCCATTCCTTCTGCTTTTCGCACCTATACGAAATACATGAAGATGAAGCTGGGAAAGGAGTTAATATAGGGGATGTAACAGGGGCTTATTTGTGGGGCCCCTGTATGTCTCTTGCAGATGTGCTTGGGGAGGGGCTGCGGCAGGGTACCCAGGGCTTTTTCGCCAAGGCCTGTATGTCTCTTGCAGATGTGCTTGAGGAGGGGCTGCGGCAGGGTACCCAGGGCTTTTTCGCCAAGGTCCGAGTGTTTCTTGCAGATGTGTTTCCGGAGCGGGGCTGCGGCAGGGTACCCAGGGCTTTCGACGAGACCTGTGTGTCTCTTGCAGACTGTCGCTTACGACGAACGGGCTGCGGCAGGGTACTTAGGGCTTTCGACGAGACCTGTGTGTCTCTTGC
>JAHBAA010000048.1 GCA_018385425.1 Acetatifactor sp. | reverse complement strand
AGAGTATCTTTCAAAGAAGGGAAACAACGTGCTTGTGATTTTCTCGGATATGACCACACCTCCCATCCCTTATATCAGTGCACCGGCTGATCTGATTGGCGAGAAGTCTCTTGGCAGTATTCTGGCCGGTGCCCATGTAACTGAAGCACTTGTAAAGAATCATTGCATATTGCTGAAGAACAACAAGTATATGTCCATTATCGGTATGCTGAAGGGAGAGAACCGGTTTACCTATCCTCCTTATGAGGATAAGCAGGCGAAAGAACTGATTCAGGCTGCCAGAGAGATTGCTCCCTTTGTCATTATTGATTGCAGCAGCCACATTGCAACCAACAAGCTGGCTGCCAACGCCCTGTTGGAAGCAGACTTTGTTTTGCGGCTGGTAAACTGCGATCTAAAGTCCATCAGTTACTTTTCCAGTCAGCTTGCTCTCCTGCAGGACGAGATGTGGCGTAAGGATGAACACATTAAGGTGGCTTCCAATGTAAAGCAGAATGAGGCGGCAGGCAGTATTGATCAGGTAATAGGCAAGGTGAAATACCGGATCCCCTTCTCTCAGGAAGTGGAAGCACAGTTTTTGGAAGGGGAACTGTTGAAAGAATTATCTTACAAGGAAAGCCGACCCTTCCGCAAGGAAATTGAGAAGATCAGCAAGGAGGTGTATGGCATTTGAATACAAATCAGGAACTGTTCTTTGGCAGCAAAACCAATGACAAAGACTTCAAGGAGGTTCTGCATGAGGTACAGGAATACATCTCCGGCAAATACTCCAAACTGATCGCTGACAGCGGAAATGAGGAAGTGAAGGAACAGATCAAGCGTTATATCCGACAGTACCTTTTGGATTACAAGCTGTCCGTGAAGGAGTACTCCATAGATCGGCTGGTTGATGCACTGTACACAGAAATGGCGGAGTTCTCTTTTCTCACCAAGTATGTTTTCGGCTGTGGAATTGAGGAGATTGACATCAATTCCTGGCGAGACATTGAGGTCCAGTACAGCGATGGGAGGAATGTGAAGCTGGACGAACACTTTGAGTCACCGGAGCATGCCATCAATGTAATCCGGAGAATGCTGCATATTTCAGGGATTGTTCTGGACAATGCATCCCCCGCTGTGCTGGGGCATCTTAGCAAGAATATCAGAATCGCTGTTCTGAAAACTCCGATTGTGGACGAGGATGTAGGCGTAGCAGCCTCCATTCGTATTGTCAATCCGCAGAGCATGAAGAAAGAGGATTTTCTGCGGTCTGAAACAGCGACAGAGGAGATGTTGGATTTTCTCTCGGCCTGTCTTCGCTATGGAGTCAGTATCTGTGTTGCCGGGGCGACTTCCTCGGGAAAAACCACACTTGCCGGCTGGCTTTTGACTACAATCCCTGACAGTAAGAGAATTTACACCATCGAAAACGGCTCCAGAGAACTTGCCCTGGTGCGGGAGAAGGACGGCAAGGTAGTGAACAGTGTCATTCATACCATTACAAGGCCCAGTGAGAACCCAGCCATGGACATTAGTCAGGAGAGTCTTCTGGATATGGCGCTTCGTTTCAACCCGGAGATTATCTGCGTCGGTGAGATGAGATCCTCCGAGGCCTATGCGGCACAGGAGGCTGCCAGAACAGGACATACCGTAATGACAACCATTCACTCCAACTCCTGTGAGGCAACCTATGGGAGAATGATGACGCTGTGTAAGAGAAAATCAGACATGAGTGATGAGGCATTGATGAAGCTGGTGACAGAAGCATTTCCGGTGGTGGTATTTTCCAAGCAGCTGGAGAACAAAAAACGAAAGATCATGGAGATTATGGAGTGTGAGATCACACCGGACGGAGAAAGACACTTTCACTCTCTGTATCGATATGAGATTCACGAGAATAGAAGGGAAGGAAACAAGGTGATCATTACCGGGGAGCATGTGAAGGTGAGACCGATTTCCAAAGGACTACGAAAGAGACTATTAGATTACGGTATGCCTGTGGATGAACTGAAACGGTTTGGAGGTGAGGACGAATGACTTTGCAGGTGATTGCATTGTTTGGTTTGATCGTTGGTTTCTTTTCTCTGTTTCGCATTTCTCTTCTGGATTTTTCCGGTGGGATATTCAATGGAATCCTGAAGAAACCCGAGAATATACGCGATGCCATCATGGAGGAGCGGAAAACGAAAAAGAAGTCGGCGCTCAGGCGAGAGATTGATGAAGTGACTGTGATTTTGGAGAATACCAATCGTACAGAGCTGTTTCCGATGCTCTGTACGATTTCTTTGTGCTTATCCTGTGCCGGTGCAGCAGCGGCGATTCTCTTAAACAATCTCTTTTTGGTGCCGGTTCTTTCCATCGGCTTGCTGTTTCTGCCCTTTTGGTATATCAGGCTGACAGCAGTTCACTATAAGAAAAACCTGAATGCAGAACTGGAGACAGCACTCAGTATCGTCACAACTGCTTATCTTAGAACAGAGGATATTCTGACCAGTGTGGAGGAGAATTTAAGTAACTTGAATCCACCTGTGAAGAATGTGTTCCAGGATTTTGTCACCAGAGTTAAGCTTGTGAACCCCAATGTGGAAGAGGGATTGGAAGAGCTGAAGGAAAAGATCAATCACGATGTGTTCGAAGAATGGGTGGATGCCATCAAGGCCTGCCAGTATGACAGAAGCCTGAAATCCACGTTGGTACCTATTGTGACCAAGCTTTCTGATATGCGAATCGTAAATTCCGAATTGGAATATATGGTGAAGGACCCCAGAAAAGAGTTCCTTACCATGGTTGCACTGGTGTTGTCAAATATACCATTGATGTATTTCTTGAATCAAAGCTGGTACAACACTCTGATGCATACCGTGATTGGAAAGATTATGATGGCGATTTGCGGTGTAGCGATATTTGTTTCCACGGCATTTGTCATCAAGCTGACAAAGCCCATTGAGTACAGATCGTAGGAGGAAATCAATGAAACTGATTGTATTACTTGTATTTATTTCGCTCGGTCTCGGTCTGTATTTTACCTTGGTGGGACTGCTTAAGCTTCCTACCCTGAAGACCGGCAGAGCAATGACAAAGCTTACGAAATCGGA
>JAHBAA010000042.1 GCA_018385425.1 Acetatifactor sp. | reverse complement strand
GCCGCAACTCCTTAATATCGTCTCTTGTTGGAGTGCACCGGATCACTGGTCAGGTCCACGCCCAGCTTCTTGAAGATCTTGATGTCCACCTCGGAGAGCATCACGGAAGTGTGTACCTGACAGCCCCGCAGGCTGGGCAGCTGCTCCAGCGCACGCTTTGCATTCTCGTCGGAGGTGGCTGCCAGAGACAGCGCGATGAGCACCTCGTCGGTGTGGAGTCTGGGGTTTTTGCCCCCTAAGTAGCGAACCTTCAGATCCTGAATGGGCTCGATGGCAGCAGGCTTGATCAGATGTGTATCGTGATCGATGCCTGCCAGGTGCTTTAATGCATTGAGCAGCAGTGCGGCGCTGGCACCCAGAAAATCGCTGGTCTTGGAGGTGATGATGGTTCCGTCGGGAAGCTCGATGGCAGCGGTGGGAACCCCTAATTTCTCTGCCCTCTCCTTGCAGGCCACGGTTACCTTGCGGTCTGCGGTGGTGAGCTTGGCCTGCTTCATGATCAGCTCGATCTTGTACAGTTCGTTTTCACTGGCCTCATCCTTTGCCACCTTGTTCAGGGTGGTGTAATAGCGACGGATGATCTCCATGTTGGAAGCCTCGCAGCAGGCCGCGTCGTCTATGATGCAGTTGCCCGCCATATTGACGCCCATATCGGTAGGGGATTTGTAAGGGTTTTCCCCGTAGATCCCTTCGAAGATGGCGTTCAGCACAGGGAAGATCTCGATGTCCCGGTTGTAGTTGACGGTGGTCTGACCGTAAGCCTCCAGATGGAAGGGATCGATCATATTGACATCGTTTAAGTCTGCGGTGGCTGCCTCATACGCCAGGTTGATGGGGTGCTTCAGCGGAATATTCCAGATGGGGAAGGTCTCAAATTTGGCATAGCCGGCCTTGATGCCCCGCAGGTTGTCGTGATAAAGCTGGGACAGACAGGTCGCCATCTTGCCGCTTCCGGGTCCGGGTGCGGTAATCACCACCAGAGGTCTGGAGGTCTGAATATAGTCGTTGCGGCCGTAGCCGTTCTCGCTGACGATCAGCGGGATGTTGGAGGGGTAGCCCTCGATGGTGTAGTGGATGTAGACGGTGATGTTCTTCTTCTCCAGCTTCGCCTTGAACTGATCTGCGCTGTTCTGGCCGGAGTAATGGGTGATGACCACGCTGCCTACGTACAGGCCTCTCTGCTGGAACTCCTCTCTCAGACGGAGGACATCCTCATCGTAGGTGATGCCCAGATCGCCCCGGACCTTGTTCTTCTCGATGTCCGTGGCACTGATGACGATGACGATCTCCGCGTAATCGGAGAGCTGCATCAGCATGCGAAGCTTGGAATCCGGCGCAAAGCCCGGCAGGACTCTGGAGGCGTGAAAATCATCAAACAGTTTGCCGCCAAACTCCAGATAGAGCTTGTCTCCGAACTGACCGATGCGCTCCTTGATGTGCTCGGACTGCATTTTTACGTATTTTTCATTGTCAAAACCGATTTTCATATAGTTACCCCTTATTGCAAAAGTTGGAATTCATGGAAACGATTCGTGTCTTTTTCAAACACCTTTCTATTCTACCACAGTTTTTCTGTCAGTGGAATATGAAAAGTTTAGAAATCTTTAAGAGTTCCCAGGTTTTTTTCATATTTCAACTATTGATTTATGGTTTTCTACTATCTATAATAAAATGGACTCAGTTTCACTGAGGATTACGAGAGAATAGGAGCTGCAATGTTTAAGAGAATGAACGATAGATATGAAAACAGAATCAGACGACCGCAGGTGGAGCGATTCATCGGCGAGGATGGTTCCGACGGATACGACAGAGACCGCAGAGGCGGCCGCGGTGACAGCGGAAAAGGTCCCGGAAGACCCAATCCCTGGGCACTTATTCTGGCCGCCATGCTGACTCTGGGCTTTTTCATCCTGATGTACAATTTCTTTTTCGGGGGACAGACGGAGGGGGAGGCAACGCCCTACACCACCTTTTTACAGTATATTGAGGAAGGAAAGATCGAATCGGTAGAGGTTCACTCCTCCGGTGCGATTTATTTTACGCAAAAGGAGGACACCGGGACGAACCCTGGCCAGTCATCTCCGCTGATGCTTTGGAAAGAGCTGTTGGGAGACAGTACGCCTAGGGAGTACACGATCCTGATGGAGGATCTGGACACATTGACTGCCCGTCTGGAGGCGGCAGGCATTGAGGGAAATCGGATCCCCGCGAAGCAGTCCGGCTGGATGGATTTCATCCTCACCTTTGTTCTGCCCATCGCATTGTGCTGGATCCTGTTAGGCTTTATGTTCCGCAAGATGGGCGGAGGAGCCGGCTTCAGCGTGGGCAAGAGTACCGCCAAGGTGTATGTGCAGAAGCAGACCGGTGTCACCTTCAAGGATGTGGCCGGCGAGGATGAGGCCAAGGAGTCTCTGGTGGAGGTGGTGGATTTCCTGCATAATCCCGGAAAATACGCCAAGATCGGTGCCAGACTGCCCAAGGGTGCACTGCTGGTAGGTCCTCCCGGAACCGGCAAGACATTGCTTGCCAAGGCGGTGGCAGGAGAGGCACAGGTGCCTTTCTTCTCTCTCACCGGTTCTGATTTTATCGAGTTATATGTGGGTGTAGGTGCCAGCCGTGTCCGGGATCTGTTCAAGGAGGCCAACAAGAACGCACCCTGTATCATCTTCATCGATGAGATCGACGCCATCGGCCGCAGCCGTGACTCTAAATTCGGCGGCGGCAACGAGGAGCGGGAGCAGACCTTAAACCAGCTGCTCTCCGAGATGGATGGCTTTGACAGCTCCAAGGGTATTTTGATTCTGGGCGCTACCAACCGCCCTGAGATCCTGGACAAGGCGCTGCTGCGTCCGGGACGTTTTGACAGAAGAATTATCGTAGACAAGCCTGATCTGCGCGGCCGAGTAGAGATTCTGAAGGTCCACTCCAAGGATGTAAAGATGGATGAGACTGTGAATCTGGAGGAGATCGCGCTGGCCACCAGCGGTGCGGTAGGTTCTGATCTGGCCAATATGATCAATGAGGCGGCGATCAACGCCGTCAAGGAGGGCAGAGAGTTCGTCTCCCAGAAGGATTTGTTCGGCGCTGTGGAGGTGGTGCTGGTAGGTAAGGAAAAGAAGGACCGCATCATGAGCCCCGAGGAGCGCAGGATCGTCTCCTACCATGAAGTTGGTCATGCCCTGATCAGCGCACTGCAGAAGAATTCCGAGCCGGTGCAGAAGATCACCATCGTGCCCCGCACCATGGGTGCCCTGGGCTATGTGATGCATGTGCCGGAGGAGGAAAAATATCTGAACACTGAGGCAGAGCTCCACGATATGCTGGTAGGTCTCGTGGGAGGCCGTGCAGCCGAGGAGATCGTCTTCGATACCGTGACCACCGGTGCCGCCAATGATATTGAGCGTGCCACCGACATTGCCCGCAATATGGTGACTCGCTTCGGTATGAGCAGGCGCTTCGGACTGGCAGGCTTTGCCACCATCGAGAGCCAGTACCTGGAGGGCAGAACCTCCTTAAACTGCAGCGATAAGACGGCCGCAGAGATCGATGCGGAGGTAGTGGAGATCCTGAAGGAGAGCTATGAAAAGGCACTGTCCATGCTGCGGGAGAACCGGGATGTGATGGACAAGCTGGCAGAATTCCTGATCGAGAAGGAGACCATCACAGGTCATCAGTTTATGGAGATCTACTGCAGAGAGAAAGGGCTTCCCATGCCCGAACCAAAGAATCCTGCAGCAGGGGAAGCCCCCGCGGGAAAACCTCAGAGCAGAGAGGGGGAAGCCCCCGTGGCTGAGGCAGCTGCCGGGGTGACAGGATCCTCCGCCTCCGCAGTAAATGCCGGGGAAAAGACCGAGTCCCAAGAGACAGAGGGTAACGATGGGGCGCAGAAGTCTGCATCGGAGAGTGATCCCGCAGGGGTGAAAACCGGTGCGGAGGGAAGCTGTGAGGACGCAGCAGATGCTTCCGTGCAGCCTGCCGCCCCTGAAAGCCCCGAGGACAACCGACCCAGAGGCCGCTTCTCTAACGGCACGCTGGATTAGCGTGAATAGCTGTCTGAGATGGGAACCCTCAAGGTTTTTCGGAAGGACCGAATTTACAGGAATCGGCCGGTGTTTTCACAAGTCAGTTCATTTAGGTAACAGAATGCCCAATTTCCACAGCGGGAACCTGCACACAGCGTGTGAAGAGGCTCCGCCCCTGTGGGAACTGGGCGTTTCGCGTAAGGAGACCCTATGTTCAACTTTGAAGAAGAATTGAAGAAGCTCCCCAAAGAACCCGGTGTCTATATCATGCGGGACAAGCGGGACGGCATTCTCTATGTGGGGAAGGCTGTCAATCTGCACAACCGGGTACGTTCCTATTTTCGTCCAAACATCGGACGGGGCCCCGCCATCGACCAGATGGTGTCTCTGATCGCCCGGTTCGAATACATTGTCACCGACTCCGAGCTGGAGGCCCTGGTGCTGGAGAACAACCTGATCAAGGAACACTCCCCCAAGTACAACACCCTGCTAAAGGACGACAAGACCTACCCTTACATTAAGGTCACTTTGGGGGAGGATTACCCCAGGATCCAGTTTTCCCGCACCATGAAGAAGGATAAGTCCCGGTACTTCGGTCCCTACACCAGTGCGGCGGCAGTGAAGGATACCATCGATCTGCTGAATAAGCTTTACTTCCTGCGGACCTGCAACCGGAGTCTCCCCAGAGAGATCGGTGCTGACCGCCCCTGCCTGAATTACCATATCAAACAGTGCCTGGGGCCCTGCCAGGGGTATGTGACCAGGGAACAGTACCGGGAGCAGGTGGGCAAGGCGCTGGAGTTTCTGGGCGGAAACTACGCCCCGATCCTGAAGGAGCTGGAAGGGAAAATGAAGGCTGCCGCGGAGGAACTGGATTTTGAAAATGCCGCTGTCTATCGGGATCTGTACAACAGTGTGAAGCAGGTGTCCCAGAAGCAGAAGATCACGGACAGCGTGGGAGAGGACAAGGACATCATCGCCATGTATCGGGACGGCACCGAGGCGGTGGTTCAGGTGTTTTTTGTCCGGGACGGCAAGCTGATCGGACGGGAACACTACTACATGACACACGTGTCATGTGAGAGCAGCCCCATGCCCCGGGAAGGCAGCGAGGGCTTTGAGGAACGATTGGAGCAGTGGAGGGCGGAGAGAGACGCCATCAACGCAGATATCCTGCAGGATTTTGTGAAGCAATTCTATGCCGGAACCCCCTTTATCCCCAGAGAACTGATGCTCCAGTATGAACTGGAGGACGGGGAGCTGATCGAAAAGTGGCTCTCGGAGCGTCGGGGAAGCCGCACTTACCTGAAGGTGCCCAAGATCGGCACCAAGGAGAAGCTGGTGGAGCTGGCGGTGCAGAACGCGAAGCAGGTGCTGACCCAGGACAAGGAGCGATTAAAGCGCGAGGAGGGGAGAACTCTGGGCGCGGTGAAGGAGATCGCCGGTCTTCTGGGGCTGTCACAGGCAGAGCGGATGGAGGCCTATGACATCTCCAACAGCAACGGGTTTGAGAATGTGGGCTCTATGATCGTCTTTGAGAAGGGCAAGCCCAAGCCCAGCGATTACAGAAAATTCCGGATCAAGACCGTGTCCGGACCGGACGACTATGCCTGCATGCGGGAGGTGCTGACCAGGCGCTTTACCCATGGCAAGGAGGAACGGAAGGACTTAGAGCAGCGACAGATGGATGCAGCCTACGGAAGCTTTACCAGATTTCCGGATCTGATCATGATGGACGGCGGACGGGGACAGGTCAATATTGCCCTGGAGGTACTGAACGAATTGGGACTGAATATACCGGTGTGCGGTATGGTGAAGGACGACAATCACCGAACCAGAGGCCTCTACTTTCACAATGTGGAGCTGCCTATCGATATCCACTCGGAGGGCTTTAAGCTGATCACACGGATTCAGGACGAGGCGCATCGCTTTGCCATCGAGTATCACAGATCCCTGCGCAGCAAAAACCAGGTGAAATCCGTGCTGGATGACATTCCCGGCATCGGTGCCGCCAGAAGGAAGGCACTGATGCGCCGCTTTCAATCCCTGGAGGACATCCGCAACGCTTCCGTGGAGGAGCTGTGCGAACT
>JAHBAA010000030.1 GCA_018385425.1 Acetatifactor sp. | reverse complement strand
TGCTCTCCCTCTCTCTCGCAGGCAAAGGACAATGCGAGATTCTTCAGAGAAGTGCCGCATATATTCTTAATACAGTCGCTGTCACAGCCCTCCAGCCAGATATAGACATCCACCTGAACGCTGTCTCCGAAATCCAACGAGCCTTTCCCTTCCACCTCAAACAGAGGCAGACTTCCGGGCAATAGCGTCACCTCACCGGTTTCATTGTCATACAGGCAGAAATTCCTGCTGTCGTGAAGCTTCGAAAACGGGACGGTGGAACCGTCGGTCTTGGAGGAGTCCAGTACATGTCCCTCCTCCCCATAATAGGTATTATATTTGGCCTGAGGATTGTGTTTCTCTGTGATCTCGAAGAAGAATTCCTGCTTTTCCGGCTGATCCTTCCCCGTCTCGTGAACAACAAAACCGATGCGGATGGCGGTAGAGATGGGATTGTCCTCATCGCTGTCCTGAAATCCGATATTGGACAGATAGACCTTCTTCCGCTCTCCGGTGGTGCGGAAAAACAGGCTGGTCTTATAGAAATCATTGCCCTCGCTCTTGGCAAAAAGGTTTGCCTTCAGGTTGGACAGATTCTCGCTGCCGTCCGTGAAACCGATGACCTTCTGAAAGGTGCCCCCGATGATCTTATCCGTGGAGACCGGGTGCAGCCTGCCCTGGAATTCCTCCAGAACTGCGGCACTGCCGTAGCCGTCCTCATAATTGTTGCTGATCTGCAGGGACATACCCGTGCCAACAGCCATTCTCACATTCGTGGTACGGGCACCCGTCTGGTAGATGTACCAGGCGAAGGTGGCAGTCACCATAGAGGAAAAAGCCACGAGAAGCACGATCAGTGCCGTCAGCATCTTACTTTTCAAGCGATTGGAAACCTTCATCCGTGTGCTCCTCCTTTCCCTCTGCCTCGACAGATATCCTGTGTTTACCGCAAAAATGGGCATACTTTTCCATATTCATTACAAATATAACACGTATTCCCGATTTTTTCAATGAAAAGCACACAAATTGTGTGAAATAGTCAAAATTTTCAATGTTTTTTACCATATTCCGGAAGGTTGCTTTTTCCTATGGAAAGTAATATAATAGATGACAAATGCGTTTTGATTTTTCAGGTCTTTTCTCCGAAAAAGGGCCTGAAATCAGCGGAAAGGAATCAGGTTTATGAATCACAAAAGCAACACTGCTGCTCTGGGCATCGACATCGGTTCCACCACGGTGAAAATTGCCATTCTGGATGAGCAGTCCAAAATACTGTTTTCTGACTATAAAAGACATTTTGCAAATATCAGGGAGACTCTGCGGGGGCTGTTGGAGAAGGCCTACGCGCAGCTGGGAAATCTCACCCTGCATCCCATGATCACCGGCTCCGGCGGACTGACGCTGGCAGGGCACCTGGGGGTTCCCTTTACCCAGGAGGTCATCGCAGTGGCAACTGCCTTAAAGCACCTGGCACCCCAGACCGATGTTGCCATCGAGCTGGGCGGTGAGGATGCCAAGATCATCTATTTCGAGGGGGGCAACGTAGAGCAGCGTATGAACGGGATCTGTGCCGGAGGCACCGGTTCCTTCATCGACCAGATGGCCTCTCTGCTCCAGACAGACGCCTCCGGATTAAATGAATACGCGAAGAATTATTCTTCCCTGTACACCATCGCTGCCCGCTGCGGTGTCTTTGCCAAGACCGATATCCAGCCGCTGATCAACGAAGGGGCAACGAAGGAAGATCTGTCCGCTTCCATTTTTCAGGCTGTGGTGAACCAGACCATCTCCGGCTTAGCCTGCGGCAAGCCCATTCGGGGACATGTGGCATTCTTAGGCGGTCCCCTGCACTTTCTCTCGGAACTGAAGGTGGCTTTCATCCGCACCCTGAAGCTGGACGAGGAACATATCATCGACACGGACAATTCCCACCTGTTTGCCGCCATCGGCTCCGCACTGAATGCGAAGGAAGATGTTTCCTTCTCCTTAGATGAGCTGGTACAGAAGCTTTCCGGTGAGATTCACATGGAATTTGAGGTAGAGCGTATGGAGCCTCTCTTTGAGGACCGGGCCGCCTACGAGGCTTTTCAGCTGCGGCATGCCGCACACAGGGTGGGCACCGGCGACTTAAGCACCTACCACGGCAACGCTTATCTGGGAATTGACGCCGGCTCCACCACCACAAAGATCGCACTGGTGGGCGAGGACGGTTCCTTGTTGTATTCCTTCTATTCCGGCAACGACGGCAGTCCGCTGAAGACCGCCATCCGTTCTCTGAAGGAGATCTACGAACAGCTTCCCGACGATGTACATATTGTTCGCTCCTGCTCTACCGGCTACGGTGAGGCATTGATGAAAGCGGCATTTCTCCTGGATGACGGCGAGGTGGAGACGGTGGCCCATTACTATGCCGCAGCTTTCTTTAACCCCGATGTGGACTGCATCCTGGATATCGGCGGTCAGGACATGAAGTGTATCAAGATCAAGAACCAGACCGTTGACAGTGTACAGCTGAACGAGGCGTGCTCCTCCGGCTGCGGTTCCTTTATCGAGACCTTTGCCAAATCCCTGAACTACAGCGTACAGGATTTCGCACAGGCTGCTCTGTTTGCGCCCCACCCCATCGATCTGGGTACCAGGTGTACCGTTTTTATGAATTCCAAGGTAAAGCAGGCCCAGAAGGAAGGTGCTACCGTTGCGGATATTTCTGCCGGTCTGGCTTACTCCGTCATCAAAAATGCCCTGTTCAAGGTGATCAAGGTATCCGACGCCTCCGAACTGGGTAAAAATATCGTGGTACAGGGCGGTACCTTCTACAACGATGCCGTGCTGCGCAGCTTCGAAAAGATTGCAAACTGTGAGGCGGTACGCCCGGATATCGCAGGCATCATGGGTGCTTTCGGCGCTGCACTGATCGCCAGAGAGCGCTTCGAGGCAGGCTATCAGTCCAATATGCTCTCCTATGAGCAGCTCCTGAACCTGAAATATGAGACCAGCATGGCAAAGTGTAAGGGCTGTACCAACTCCTGCCGTCTTACCATCAACCGTTTTTCCGGCGGCAGACAGTATATCTCCGGCAATCGCTGTGAACGCGGTATCGGCGGTCAGAAAAATGCCGGCCAGGTGCCCAATCTGTTCGAATACAAGCTGCATCGCCTGTTCTCCTATCCTTCCCTGGATCCCGACAAGGCTCCCAGAGGTACGGTGGGAATTCCAAGAGTGTTAAACATGTACGAGGACTATCCCTTCTGGCATGTGTTCTTTACCAATCTGGGCTATCGGGTGGTTTTGTCTCCCAGCTCCAACCGCAAGATCTATGAGCTTGGAATCGAGTCCATCCCCAGCGAGTCCGAGTGTTATCCGGCAAAGCTGGCCCACGGCCATGTGGAATGGCTGATCAGACAGGGAGTGGATTTCATCTTCTATCCCGCCCTGTTCTACGAGAGAGACGAGGTACCGGGGGCAAACAATCATTACAACTGCCCCATCGTCACCTCCTATTCGGAAAACATCAAGAACAATGTGGAGGCGATCTCCGGCGGGGCAATGCGGCTGCGCAATCCTTTTATGTCCTTCCGTGATATTCATACCGTAACCGATGCGCTGCTGGACGAGTTTAAGGAGCTTCCCGCCCAAGAGGTAAAGGCTGCCGTACAGGCCGGCTGGGAGGAACTGGCTAAGGTGCGTCAGGAGGTACAGAAAAAGGGCGAAGAGACTTTGGAATACTTAAAGTCTACCGGAAAGCGGGGAATCGTGCTGGCCGGACGGCCGTACCACATCGACCCCGAGATCAATCACGGCATCCCGGAGCTGATCACCTCCTTCGATATCGCGGTACTCACAGAGGATTCCGTGTCCCACTTGGGATGCCCGGAGCGGCCTCTGATCGTGTCTGACCAGTGGATGTACCACTCCAGACTTTACGCCGCGGCCAGCTTCGTGAAAACCGTAGATTTCCTGGATCTGATCCAGTTAAACTCCTTCGGCTGCGGACTGGATGCCGTTACCACCGACCAGGTGAACGATATTCTGTCCGGCTCCGACAAGATCTACACCTGTCTGAAGATCGATGAGGTCAACAATCTGGGGGCTGCCAGAATCCGTGTGCGCTCTCTCCTCTCCGCCATCAAGGTACGGGAGAAGCAGGGCAAACAGCGGACCATCCGAAGCAGTGCCAATGAGCGTGTGCTGTTCACCGAAGAAATGCGGAAGAACTACACCATCATCTGCCCGCAGATGTCCCCCATTCACTTCGATCTGGTGGAGCCTGCGTTCCGCTCCTGCGGATACAACTTCGTGGTGTTGGACAATGACAACAAGCACTCTGTGGATGTGGGATTAAAATATGTCAACAATGATGCCTGCTATCCTTCCCTGCTGGTAGTCGGTCAGATCATGGAGGCACTGCTCTCCGGCAAATACGACCTGAACAAGACTGCGATCCTGATGACCCAGACCGGCGGCGGATGCCGTGCCACCAACTATGTGGGCTTTATCCGCAGAGCGCTGAAGAAGGCGGATATGGCTCAGATTCCGGTGGTATCCCTGAATCTGGGAGGAATTGAGACGAACCCCGGCTTCCACATCAATGCGGATATGCTGCTGCGGGCCGCTCTGGCTGCCCAGTTCGGCGATATCTTCATGCGCTGTGTCTATCGGATGCGCCCCTATGAAGCAACCCCCGGCAGTGTGAATGCCGTGCATCAAAAATGGCTTGCGGTCTGCAGGGAATTTGTCTGTGAGAAGCACCTGTCCTTCCGAAAGTTCAACAGGCTCTGTCGGGAGATCATCCGCGATTTCGATCAGATCCCGATTCTGGATATCAAGAAGCCTCGTGTGGGTATTGTGGGCGAGATTCTGGTGAAGTTCTCTCCTGCCGGCAACAACCATCTGGTGGAGCTTCTGGAGCAGGAAGGTGCAGAGGCTGTTGTACCTGACCTGATCGACTTCATGCTCTACTGCTTCTACAACCAGATCTATAAGGCTGACCACTTGGGCACCAGCAAAAAGGCCGCCCTGGTCTCCAAATTCGGCATCTGGGCCATCGAACATATTCTGCGGCGCAGTACCGCGGATGAATTCAAGAAGAGCAAGCACTTCTCCGCTCCCACACCGATCGCCAAGATCGCTTCCTTCGCAGAGCCCATCGTTTCCATCGGCAACCAGACCGGTGAGGGGTGGTTCCTGACCGGCGAGATGGTGGAGCTGATCCACGACGGAGTGCCCAATATCGTATGTACTCAGCCCTTCGGCTGTCTTCCCAACCATGTGGTGGGTAAGGGTGTGATCAAGGCGTTGCGGAATGCCTACCCCGAGTCCAACATTGTGGCCATCGATTACGATCCCGGTGCCAGCGAAGTGAACCAGTTGAACCGGATCAAGCTGATGCTGTCCACCGCACAGAAGAATCTGAAGTAAGTGTAGGGAATCCGGTCCTCGCTCGCACAGGGGGGATGGAAAGCCGGTCCTCGCTCGCACAGGTGAATGTTTCCGGTCCTCGCTCGCACAGGGTATATTTGGTTGCAGACACGCTTTCGCTCGGGAAAAGCGCAGCGGTACATAAGGCTGCAAAGGACGCAGCCTAAGTACCGGCGTTTTTCCGACGGTCTGCAACAAACACACCCTGTGCGGCGGGACCTGGGTTAAACAATGTCTGTGCGAGCGTGGACGTGAACTGCAAATGCCCTGTGCGGCGGGACCTTGGTTAAGCAATGTCTGTGCGAGCGTGGACGTAAACTGCAAATGCCCTGTGCGGCAGGACCTGGGTTAAACAATGTCTGTGCGAGCGTGGACGTGAACTGCAAATGCCCTGTGCGGCGGGACTGGGAGTTCATGCATTCACTGTTCTAGCGTAGACATGAGCTACCCCCCCTGTGCGGTGAGACCTAGGCAACACCCTCCCTTCTTCAAAAAATAAGCCCACCGAATGTGAGATATACACATTTCGGTGGGCTTGTATTATGTCCGGTTGAAAACTTTTCACACCCCTGAGATCAGGATGCAACCGATCTCTCCTGGAGGTATCTTTGCAGCATGGATGCCACTTCCTCTGGGGATAGGCCAGAGTCTGCGATCAAGTCGCTGACCGCCTCCAGCTCCTTCTGCTTTTTTATCTGGATCAATTCCTGTAATTCTCTCTTTTCGGACTCCACTCTCAGCAGTAATGCTTCAATCAGTTCTTCTTTGGCAGCAATTTTTTCGTCAATTGATTTTCTCTGTCCTCTTGCCATACAACCTTCCTCCATTTTTCTTCACAGCAGCCTTGGTCTGTTGTGCTCTATGATAAGTATATGGACAAGTACTGGAAAATATTCTCAAATCGCAGAAAAAATTCCCTATTTCGGGTAACGGAAATTGATGAACTTTTTGAGAAGTCGGTACTTCTGCATCAGTTCCTCAGCCTCCTCATCTTTGTGAAGACTCTTCAGAATTTTGATCATTCTTTTCAAAACATCGAGTGTTTCCGCGGCACTCTCTCCCTGACTCTCCTTCAAATAATTATAATAGATCCGATTGCACTCATATTGTTCCTCCAGCCGATCCGTCTTGGCCAGATAGTTTTTCAACCTGCGCAAGGCGACGATCGCAGCAGGATGCTCTTCTCCCAGGATGACCCGTCGTTTTTCCCAAACCTCCCGCACCATGTCGACCGCTTCCTCGTAACGCTTCTCGTTGGCAAGGGAATATGCCAGATTATACTGAGCAGACAGCGTTTCCGGATGGTCCGCTCCCAGCAGTTCCTTTCGCTTTTCCAGCACTTCGATACGAAGCTTCATGGCCTCCTCCTGCCGCCCCATCTGAGATAAAATGATGGCAAGGTTATTGTATGAGGTCAGAGTCCTCAGATCATCTTCCCCGTATTTTCTTCTGGTAAGTTCCTCTACCTTCTGAAAGGACTGCAGTGCTTCCTCATAGCGCTTCAGAACAAAATAGGCATTGGCAAGAGAACGAAGGCTGTCCAGATAAGCCTGATCCGTCTCTTCCACAAGCCCCTCCAGAATGTGATGACTCTTCTCGGCTTCTTCCAGCGCAGTATGATAATGCTTCATAAATGACAGATACCAGGAATGCTCCGAAAGCACCAGTGCAGACCTCTTATCGTTCTCGCCGTATTTCTGTACATAGGTCTCATAAACTTCTTTAACCCGATCCGCCGCCTCTTCATAACGTCCCAGATAGTAGATACATTTTGACAACTGTCTGACCGTCTCCAGGTATCTGTCGTCCAAAGCACCCACAAGCAGCAGATACCGTTCTGCCGCGTTCTTCAGTGCTTTCTCCGACTCTTCATACTTTCCCTCTGCCATCAAAATCTTCCCGCGATAATATTCTGTCATTGCAGCCAGAGTACTCTCCGGTTTGGCAGATACATACTGATACAGCTTATCGATTCCGATATAGGCAGAGTCAAATCGTCCGGCACGGAACAGCTGCTCACAGTACTCCCACAAATGCTCTGTGAAGTAGGCCTCCGTTTCCTCATCCGACAGACTCTTCGTGGCACACTCTATGGTCCAGTTCAGATAGGTCTCAAACTCCGCCGAGTAAATATTGCAGCTCTTCAGCTTGTCCTCACAATACGTCAGTACCGTATCGATGGCTCTCTTTTTCAAGATTTCCGGGCAATTTTCATACAGCACCTTTCTGACGATCTGGTGCATGGTATATTCATTGTCCTCAGACTCTGAGATAAAGGATAACCCCTTTACATTCTGGTAAGTAACTGCATGAAAAGATCCGGACAAAACAGTGTTACCTGTACCGTATATCATCTCATCCGTCCAGGAATCCAGACAGGAAAGGAAGTAGACCATCTCCTTCTTGGCATCATCCATATATCTGACAAATCGCTCGATCAGTGTCTGCTCATTGTCACCAAACTGTTCTATGGAAGGGGTCACCCCCTCATCCTTCAGCGAAAAATAACGGTCCACACAAAGATCCAGATAGACGGGCGTACCCTTCGTCAGCTGATACAATTCGCCTCTAAGCTTTCCATCGCTGATCCCTGCATTCTCCAAAAAGTTCTCTGCATCGATGGGAGAAAGGGTTCCCAGAATATGCTGTTCCAGAGACTCTCCCCAGTCAGCTGCATTCCACTTCAGCTTCTCTCTTCCGGCGATCACCCATAACACATTGGGAATATTCTGAATCAAACCATTCTCTCCGCGGATCCAGAGATCCTTATTGAGAGAATTGCCCATGGCCATTTCATTGACCAACTGCTCATAGGTATCAAAAAAGACGACGAGCGGTCCCTGCTGTTTTTCCAGATTGTCGGACAGATCCTGGGCAAACAGATAGGGAAGAAACTGATATAGTTCTGTAGGTTCCTTGCTCTCGATCGCATACAGTTCCTTCTTGTGAGAAGAGACCAGATTGGCAAGATAGGCCCCCGCTTTGTCTGCTATGCCAAGTACCTTTGAGGTAAAGCCGATCACAGGAAGTTCGGATGTGATCGACAAGATCAGATCCAGCGTGGGGCTCTTGCTCACCAGTCCCTTGATCTCCGGAGATTCCACGTTCTCACCGATCTTTTGAGCATAGAGATACAGTCCCATATCAAAGAGCGGGAAGGAGAACTTGTACTTGTTTGCCAGCATATTTTTCATGCTCTCCAACACTGCACGGCAATCCTGTTTGATATCGAAGTCAAAGGAGACATACAATGGCTCCTCCAGCTTCTCCTCCATCTCCAGCATCAGCTTGTTCAGCAGAGAGCTCTTTCCGATGCCGCCGATGCCATAGTACACCAAGACTCTGATCTCGCCCTCGTCATTCTTCTTGCAGTCACACATAAAATCATAGTTCTTCCAGAAAGATTTTCTGGGCTCTTCCCTGTCGGTAAAAACCTTACTGGCCTGGGAAGATGCTCTCTTGGACTTTACCTTCATGATTGTTCCCCGGTTCCTTTCGCATCTTTTTCTTTCGTGCTCTCCCGTCCTTCAAGAGTGCGTTCCAAAACAGTGCAGATCCTGCCTCTATTGCTTGCCTAACTCGGAAATATCATAGGGTGTGATCTGGTATACATAGTAGTTCAGCCAGTTGCTGTACAGATTGTTGCTGTGGGATCTCCACTGCAGCAGGGGCTTGTTCTCCGGATTGTCATCGGGATAATAGTTGTAGGGCACCTGAATGGGCAGCCCCTTGTTCAAGTCTCTGAAGTACTCGTTGTTCAGGGTGTATCGATCGTACTCCGGATGACCGGTGACGAAGATCTTCTTGCCTCCTTCCGCGATCGCGAGAAAGACTCCGGCCGCCTCAGACTCCGCCAACACAGTCAGCTCCTTGCAGGCGTGGATCGCCTCGGCAGGGGTCTCCGTATGTCTGCTGTGGGGAGCCAGGAAAATATCATCGAAGCCACGCACCAAAGGGATCTTGCGGTTTGCCACCTTGTGCTCGTAGATGCCGAACAGCTTCCGGGGAAGCAGGCGCTTATTGATCCCGTAATAGTGATAAAAGCCCGCCTGTGCCGCCCAGCAGATATGCAGCGTGCTGGTCACATGGGTCTCCGCCCAGTCGAAGATCTCACAGGTCTCCTCCCAGTAATCCACCTCCTCGAAGGAAATATCCTCCACCGGGGCACCTGTGACGATCATGCCGTCGAAGTACCGGTCTCTGATCTCATGCAAGGAAGTATAAAACTTGTTCAGATGGCTGGCGGGGGTGTTCACAGACACATGACTCTGCACATTCATAAAGGTCACATCGATCTGCAGCGGTGTGTTGGACAGTGCCCGCAGCAGCTGCAGCTCCGTATCCTGCTTGATGGGCATGTTGTTTAAGATCAGCACCTGCAGAGGACGAATGTCCTGATGCATTGCCCTGTTTTCATCCATCACAAAAATATTTTCATTCTCCAGGATCTCCTTTGCCGGAAGATCGCTCTGTGTCCTAATTGGCATTTTTCTTTCTCCTTACTACATCTATTTCTTATGTGAGACCGTACTCTGAGAGGAAATCATCCTCCGAGAGAATGGGCACTCCCAACTCCTTCGCCTTCTTATTCTTGGAAGAAGAGGATGTCACATCATTGTTGATCAGGCAGGTGGTCTTGCCGGTCACGCTTCCGGTGACCTTGCCGCCCTTGGATTCGATCAGGTCCTTTAATTCATTCCGATTTTCGAAATGATTCAGACTCCCCGTGATGACGAAGATACAGCCCTCCAGTGTCTGACTGCCCGTCTCCGCCCGTGGAACCTCCACCTCCAGGCAGGGCATCAGATTGTGAATCCTTTGAAGGTTGCCGGGATCATGTGTGTACTCCACAAAAGCCCCGGCGATCACTTCGCCCACCCCATCGATGGCGCCAAGCGTCTCCGCATCTGCAGAAAGCATGGCTTCCAGATCGTATTGAAAGTACTTGCACAGCATCTTCGCATTGGCTGCGCCGATATTGGCAATGCCCAATCCGTAGATCACTCTGGGCAGGGTGGTCTTGCGGGAGGCTTCAATACTGTCCATCAGATTTTGGTAGGACTTCTCGCCAAAGCCCTCCATGGTCACGATCCTGTCACGATACCGATCCAGCTTGTACAGGTCCGCAAACTCGGTGAGGAAGCCCATATCCACGAACTTCTCCAGAGGGGCCTCGGACAGACCATCGATATTCATGGCATCCCGGCTGACAAACTGGGAGAAGGACTTGATCTGCTTCGCAGGGCAGGCTTCGTTGGTACAGTACAGAGACTGGGCCTCGTTGGCACTGCGGATCTGGGTCGGGCCGCCGCACACCGGGCACACTGCAGGAATTACCAGCGTGTCGCTGCAGGTCAGGTTCTCCGCGATCTGAGGAATGATCATGTTGGCCTTGTACACGGTGATCCTGTCTCCGATTCCCAGCTTTAATCCCTTGACGATGCTCACATTATGGACAGAGGCGCGGCTCACCGTCGTCCCCTCCAGCTCCACCGGTTCAAAGATCGCCACCGGATTGATCAGGCCGGTTCTGCTGGCGCTCCACTCCATCTCCAGAAGAGTTGTCTCCTTCAGCTCATCCTTCCACTTGAACGCAATGCTGTGCCTGGGTGTCTTGGCTGTTCTGCCAAGACTGATTCCGTAATGGATATCATTGTATGTCAATACCAGTCCGTCGGAAGGAACCTCATATGTCTCGATCGCCTTCTCAAAATAATTGATTCGTTCCAGAATCGTATCGTTTGTCACAGCATAGTGCTCCACCACCTCAAACCCCAGCTTCTGCAGGAAGTCAAACCGTCCCAGAACGGTATCCATCCCGGGAAGATCCTCGCTGCCGCTCACCAGCTGGAAGGCGTAGAAACGCACGCTCCGTTTGGCAGTGATCTCACTGTTCAGCTGACGAACGGAGCCGCTGCAGAGGTTTCTTGGATTCTTATATTTTGCCGCCTCGTCCGCGATTTGGGCATTCACCTTTTCAAAATCAGCGTAGGTGATCACCGCCTCGCCTCGAAGCACCAGTTCTCCCGCATAGGGGATGGACAATGGGATATTCCGAAAGGTTCTGGCATTGGCGGTGATCACTTCTCCGATCTCACCGTTGCCCCGGGTGACCGCTTTCGCCAGTTTTCCGCCCTGATAGGTCAACACTACGGTCAGTCCGTCCAGCTTCCAGCTCAACACGCCCTCATGTCCGGCAAGCCAGCTCTGCAGCTCGCCCCGTTCCTTTGTTTTCGCCAGAGACAGCATAGGGGATGCATGCCTTTCCTTCGGCAGCTCATCCACCGCCTCATACCCCACATTGACGGTAGGGCTGTTGGCCAAGGTCACTCCCGTCTCTTCCTCCAGAGAGACCAGCTCATCATACAGGGCATCATACTCCAGATTGCTCATGATCTCCCGATCCTCGGCATAATATGCCTTTGCCGCCGTATTCAGTGTCTCAACCAGATATTTGATTCGTTCTATTTTGTTTTGCATTCTCTACTCCCAATATTTCTCACCCTCTTCGGGATCGCTTCTATTCACGAAGATCATTTGCGCTCAGTCCACAGTCCCGGTACAGTCTGTCAATATCCTCCTGCCCCAGTTCCCGGTACTCTCCGGGCTTTAGGTCTTCCAGGAGGACATGCATCACACGGATCCTCTTCAGGCTCCTCACCCTGTATCCGCAAGCTTCACACATCCGCCTGATCTGGCGATTGAGTCCCTGCGTCAGCACGATTCGAAAGGTATATTTTCCGATCTTTTCCACCGTACAGGGCCTGGTAGTCTGTCCCAACTCTTTGAGGAATATCCCTTGCCCCATCTGATCCAAAAAACTTTCGGCAACTTCCTTGTCTGTCTTTACGATGTACTCCTTCTCGTGCCGATTTGCTCCCCGCATCATGCCCTGGATCAGATCACCGTCATTGGTTAACAGCAGCAACCCTTCCGAATCCTGATCCAGCCTGCCGGCATAGGTCACGCGGATGGGGTATTTGACCGCCTGTGCGATGGTTTTCTTCGCATGGGGATCCCGCTCCGTGCAGGTAATGCCTACCGGCTTATAATAGGCCAGCACGACCCGTTTCTCCCGGCCCTGCACCACCTTTCCGTCTACCGTAATGGTATCTTTTTCGCATACCTGCGATCCGGTGGAGGGAACAATGCCATTCACCAAAACTCTTCCGCTCTCGATCAGTCGATCTGCTTCCCGTCGGGAACAGATGCCGGCGTGGGCTAAATATTTGTTTAGTCTTACCAGTTCCATCCTCTATTCTCTTTTCTCCCGTCTTATCACAGGGGCAGCATCTCCTCGATACGTATCACCTTGGGAATCTGATCCGTTTCCACCAGTCCTCGCTTTGCCGTCCGATCCGCCAGCTCGTTATAAGTCACATTGCTGTGTGCCGGCACCTTGGTAAATCGAATCTGTATCGACTGTCCCCACTTTCGCATGCTCTCTGCGTACTTTGCCGTCAGCTCCTGCTTTGCTCTCCAGACTCCGGTGACCCACTTTTCGATTCCCTCGTAGTCATAGCAGATCTGAATCCGGCGATATCCGCCAAGAATCGCAGCTCTCACTGCGTACATTGCCCCCAGCATCTCACCGGTCACATTGCGATGCTGCAGAGACTGCTCGTTGCTGCCGCTTCCGTATTGTAAAAAGATCCTGCCGTCCGGCACAAGAAACACACAGCCAAAGGCATACCGTTTGATGGAATCCTCGTAGCTTCCGTCCACATAGGCGACCAGCTCGTCCGTATCAGAGGGAAGGTAATAGACCTTCTCCTTCTGTTCAGAGGCATGCAGCTCCACTCCGGTCTTCACCGGGGCATTTCCTCCGGCATCATCGCGGGTGCCCAGATATGCTTCGGCCTCTGCTAAAGTAGAGAAACCCTTATATTCTGCACCTGGGAACCCGTCTACTGACTCCCTGCAGCTGTCCCAATTGTCGAAAATGCCCGTTATTTTGCCCTTTTTTACGGCGTAATATTTCTTTGCTGCCACGATCCATTACTCCTGTCTCCCGAAAAGCTTCCCTGCAGAAGTTTTTCACCGTATCCTCCTGCTCTGTAAAAGCCCACGGATCTCTCTTCCTATTCGATGCGCAATGTCCCTCCGGGTGCCACGCTGTACTCCTTGCCGTTTAAGAAGAACCATAGTTCGAAGGCGGTTGGATTCTTGACTACCCTGCCATCCATGGAAAACAGCAGACGCTTGAAGGCATCCTGATAGTCATAGATCTCAATATTGGTGGCATACCAGATGTCATCTCTGCCTGCCATCAAGTCACAGAATTCTTCCATGACCTGCCAATTATTTCTCTCTTCAAACTCATAGCTGTGTCCCCAGAGATAAAACATCCAGGGTCTTCCCCAGGAACTGTCCTCCAGGAATCGATGGGCCAGTGTCATCAGCTCGGGATCATTGTGATGACAGGTGGCAGGCAGTCTCATCCAATCGGAGGGCATATCAAATGCATGGGTGGAATGCACGGTTCTGGAGTATACGATGCCCACGCTTCTCATGCTCTCCACCACAGTATCATTATAGGTACCGAAGGGATACGCCATACCGCGGACGATCGTTCCGAACTGCTGCTCCAGCTTCTCTCTGTCGTCCATCAGATCCTTGGTACACATATTCTGGGGCATATGATCCAGCCAAGGATGGGTAGAACCGTGAACTGCCACCTCGATACCGTCCTGGGCATACAGCTCGCTCACCCGGGATTCGGACATTCTCCTGTGGATCTGTCCCTCCGGCCACTTCATTCCCTCCGGTGCATACTGCCCGCTGTTCAAATTGAATGTTGCGCGGAGTCCATGCTTTTTGAAGATCTCGATCAGCTTCACATCCTGCTCCACTCCGTCATCATAGCTGAAGGTCAATGCCTTCAATCTTCCTCCCGGAAATCTCATAAACACCTGTGCCATACTTTTCTCCACCCTTCTCAAATATTATCTGCGATTCTATATCGTGCGAATACTCATATCCTTTCCATATTAACATATTTCCGGGGAAAATGGTATGGTATTTCTGCAGAAAA
>JAHBAA010000014.1 GCA_018385425.1 Acetatifactor sp. | reverse complement strand
CCAGACCATAGGTCCGAAAATAGTGAAGTGCCTGATCAAACAAAAGCTGATCGGGTGCAAGTTTTCTCACACTCTCAGGAAACCCTTTGTAAAAGGGGTCGGGAACCGCTTCTCCGAGTCTGCCCGCAACATAAGGAACCATCTCCTCTGTCACAAGACTCTTACCGGAAGTAATGCGGACTCCATACGTACCGGCCAAGAGAAATCTTGTTGCAAAAGCGACCTCCGGTGTCACCTTCTGCTCACAGACGAGAATTCCATGATTGAATAATTGATCCCTGTAGATATCTTTCATATGTTTTCCCTCCTTTCCTCCTGTCAGCAGAATACAGCCGGCAATGATATCGTCAGATTCTTAAGGGCTGTGTAATAGGTAGAAAGAAGTAAACCTGACCAGCTATTGGGACCCATGTATTGCAGCCCTATTTTCACCAGTTGTTTTGCAGTAAGGACTGCTAGCTATGGGTAGCCGTATTCTGCTGATGGACGATTCAGATCAGAAGAACTGATCTCCAAACAAGAATGTAAAGAGAATGCTCTTTACAGTTGAGATTATATCGCATGCGAGGAAAGGTGTCTATAAACCTGTAGTTTATTGGGGCTCTTATCTAAGCATAGATTCGTATTTCCATATCGCTCTGACTTCATTCTCTCGAAATATCCTATCCCGATATGACCTGTTCTGTTTTTCTCTTGCTGCCTCCGGAAAAAAGCTTTTTTCCGTTTGTCTTACAGTCAGTGCGGCAAAACATGATGAAATAATAAAAGGGTAGAATCCCCACCACATGACGAAGATAGGAGCCGAAATCCGGTTCAAAAAATGCGGACGTCAGAATATGGGAGCAGATGATCACGACAACATCCAAAAGCTTTCGCTGTTCCTGAGCCGATACCACCCTGTTGTTCTTTCCTGTCCCGGTTCTTCCTGCCCACAGGCTCCGTATACAGCGAACCACTTCAAAAAGCATATACCAATAAATGGGCAGAAACAGCACCGCTCTGCTGGGGGATTTCACAATGATTTCTACCGGGAAAATAAGACGAACGACCATCACTGCGTAATTCAACAGATAGAGGAAAACATTATCTGCCATCTGCTCTTTAGTGAACAGATCTGTCAGAGCCGTATTGGCATCCTCCACAATGATCTTGGCTTCCAGCAATCTGGTGAGATAACCTTTCTGATACAGAACACAGAACAGTGCAAATCCCGCCAAAGTCAATATGCCCGCCAGGATCTTACTCTTACGGAAGATCAGGTAAAGCATATAAAAGCACGCCATAATCGAAAATAGATGCGGAACAAAGCCGCATAGATCAGAAGCTCCGTCAGAATCCAGAAATTCCTCCATCCTGAAGCCTTCTTCTTGATCTGATGCATTACCAGTATGCTTAACAGTAAGGCTGTGATCTCCTTGGACGGCTGAAATAAGTATACTGCATCAAAAATAAAGATCATGGAAAACAGAAAAAATTTTCTCTTATTTTTGATCGGCAACTGCAAAACCAAAAAATGATACACCAGGGCATACAGCAGGGAAGAAGCCAGATAGAATGCCTGCCGGGACAGATCCCGATTTAAAAACACCAGCCGGTAGAATCTTGCAATATTTCTGTATCCGTCCCCCAGTCTATCCGGAATCCAGCTTCCCTCAATGGTATCATAGTAGTGATAGATCATCCCTGCATCCAGATAAAACTTATGAGCTTCAAGATAGTCATGGAACAAATAAATCACTGTCCCGTGTACGATAAGCTTCACCCACACCAGACAAAAAACCATCAGCATGAATCTGCCGAATTCCCTGCACCCCTTTACCACATCACTTTTGTTCTTCATCCTAATCTCAATTCCTCCATTGTAAATAGCAATCTCTTGTTTGTCTGCACAGTTTATCCCAGGTAAATTCTCTTCTTCTCCTGTCTCCCCGCAAAATCATGTCCTTCCGCAGATCCTCGGACTGAATCAGCTTCATCATCTGACCGGTGCAGTCTTCGGCATCATCGGGCTGAAACAGCAATGCCGCATCCTGACAGATCTCAGGAAAACAGGTCGCGTCCGCAGCGATGACAGGAATTCCCGATGCAAATGCCTCAATGATCGGGATTCCAAAGCCTTCGTATTTGGAGGGATGAACAAAGGCAAATGCACCGCGGTACAATGAAATCAGTTCCTTTTCCGATACGTAGTCGCACACTACCACCCGATCCTGCAGCTGATACTTTTCAATCGTCTCCATAATCAGCGGCGTATCGGTATTGGGCTCCCCTACCAGTCTCAGCTGATACTTTGACCGATATTCTTCCGGCAGCCGCGCAAAGGCCTCCACCAAAATAGGAACATTCTTGGAATGCTCCATTCCTCCGATATACAGAAAGTAGGGCTGTTCATAGGAAACCTCTGACTCCCCCTGACCGTCCGCAAATCGGTTCTGATCGACACCGTTATAGGTGACAGTGATCTTTCCCACAGAGGCCGGAAATCTCTTTTGGATCTGAAGCGCAGAATATTGCGATACCGTCAAAATACGATCGGAGAGTCTGGTCTGAAACCAAAGATACTTTCTGCGGCAGAAAGCGGAAATACGGGAATACTTCTCAGGCATCACAAATTCGGCAAGATCATGAATCGTGGAGACCACGTGACAGGTCTTATAGAGAATGGGAGATGTGTCCGTCACATGGAATACATCCCCATGCAGTTTTTTTGCCAAAAGGGGCAAAACAAAGCACTTATACAGATTTCTCGGGAGCATCCCCGTTTTGATATCTTTTTCGATGAAATGAAAATTAGGCTGCTGTACCTGTAAAAAGTCATAGGATCGCATCCAGCTTCCATAAAAAACATAGTAGGTATTTTCGCTGTCCAGCTCTGCAAGCCCTTTGATCAGTTCCGTGGTATACCTTGCCACGCCTCTGGGCTTGACAGGACTTAATATTGCGTCAATTACAATGATCATTTGAGACTCTCTCCCTTCTCACTTCTGTCCGTGCTTTCTTCCGATACACAAATAAAACCCAACAACTCCCAACGAATACAGAATGACGATCAGCGCCCTCATCCAAATATGATCCAGAAAACACTGTATCAGGACAGAAAAACTAAGCATCACCAATACAGACATGCCCAGAAAAGAGACGGAATACGCATTGGTTCTGCAGACCCGCCGTTCCACAAGGAGAAAAAAAACCATAACGCTCAGATAGGAGAAGGCGGTGGTATAGGCCGCAGCCTCATACCCGAAAGCCGGAATAAACAACAGGTTGGTACCGATATTGATCACTGCACCCAACACCATCCCTGCGGCGCGATACATTGCCTTTCCGGCGGCATATTCAATTTCCGACAAAATACATCCCAGAAAATTGAAAAACCAGCTCAAACACAGAGGAACGATCAGGATATCTCCCACTCTGTACTCCTTAGCAAGGAAGATCAAACAAAGTTCCCTGCCCGCACCCATGATTCCAAAGACTGCCACCATAAACAGACAGACATAGCCTACCATTTTTTTCCTGATCTCCTGATATTGGCCGGCGGCGAAATGGGTCATAAAGATTCGGATCCACACATTTTGCAGTGATAACATCACAATATACAGGATACTGCCGACGGTTCCCACTCCCGAATAGATTCCAACCTTGTCCTCTCCTGCGAAGTACCCGATCAGGACACGATCGGACTGTGTGAGCACCGTTGCCGAGAGCGCCGTGAAGATCGTTGGGATTCCCAGCTTCAGACTGTAGTGCAGATACTGCCTGTGTACTCTGCCCTTCTTCAGAATGTAGATCAGACACACCACCAGCAGAACGATCAGAGGAACCACATGCCCGATCAGTCTCTCCACATAGGTGGACTGCTTCTTCCAGAACAAAATCAGCAGGATGGAAAGGATGATCTGAGGAATGTTGTTCAGGAAGGTCATTGCGATATACCGCACATAACGGTTCTCGATAATAAAGCGCTGTTCCACCAGCTGAAAAATACAATTGCCGTAGGAAGCGATCCAGACGGCTGCAAACATCCCAGCAGTCATCCCTGTCACCTGACAAACAATGACTCCCGCTATGCCAAACACTACTGCCAGAACGGTCTGGTACCCTGCCAAGGAAGCAACATAATCATGAAATGTATCCGTAAACCGAAATTTTGCCACACTGATCGTTTTTGCAAAGCCCAGCCCCATGATGGCTGTCAGCATACTTTCATATACAAGATAGGTATAGTACAGACCGTAGTCCTCCACCGTCATGATTCTGGTAAACACAGAAACCGACAGAAAGGTAACTGCCTTGATCAGAAAATTCCCAACGATATACCAGCTGCCTGAAACCAATACCTGTTTTTCGTCCTTTTTCATTCGATCAGCTGCCTGCCTTTACTGAGATTCTTTTGACTGCTGACGGCATCCAGATAGATGGAATAGTACTGCTCCGCCATTTTCTCCACGCTATAGGTATTCATGACCGTCCGATACGCATTGCTTCGAATCTGCTCCAGTGTTGCCTCGTCCGCCTGTTCGACCATTCGAATCGTCTTCACGAAATCCTCCGCCCCGGAACAAAGATAACCATTCACTCCGTTCGTGATCACCTCACGATTGCCCGGCACATCACTAACAATACATATCCTCCCGAGGGCCATTGCCTCAAGCAGTGCCAGCGATAATCCTTCAAACACAGAAGTCAGGAGGAAGATATCCGCATGTTTCACACGCCTGATCGTTTCCTCGTGACCAAGCAGTCCTGTGGCTTCAATATTTTCTGCCGAAAGTGTGTCCTTCTTTTCATCTCCCACCCAGACAAAAGCCACGTCAGGCATTTGCCCGGCTATGGTGTTAAACAATGCAGGGTTCTTCTGCCAGACATTTCTGCTCACGGTCAACACCTGAAGCTGCCCTTTCCTGCCGCGATCTGTAGAACCGGGCAGCATTTGCAATTCTTCCGTAGGAATCCCATTCAACACGCAGACACTGTCCTTCCGAAATTTCAGGGCGATCTGATACTCCTGCTTTCCACAGGCAATGATCCTACAGGGTCTGCAGGCTGAAATCCTCTCCATCCACCGGTAGATCACCATTTTCCACCTGGGCCTTCCGTTCAAAAATGCAAAGCCATGCGGGGTGTAAAAGACAGGACAGGGATTGTTCAAAAAAGCCCATCTCCCCCACATACCCGCAATGGAAGAATGCAGATGGATCACATCGGGCTGTAGCTTCCTTACCAGCTCTCTGTACTTGCAGATCCCTGCCAGGCAATTCAAATTGCGGTGCGATGAAAATCCCTGCTCCAAAGGAATCAGTTGAACCTCCGGCGCAAAATCCTCCCTGCAGACCATGGAAGTCCTGTGATTGTCCTCGTAGGCAATATAGATCTGTGCCCGGTCAGTCAACCGGTTTGCTAACCCCAACAAAAATCTGTAGATGCCCCCGTTGAATGCCTCGGTAACAAAAAGGATACGAAGCTTATTCATTGGATTGCCCTCCTTCTGAAATGACCTGGAACACTCTGCGTCGCTTTTCCTGCTCCGAAAACACAGTCCGAACCTTTTCGCTGGCATTCTTTCGAATTGTCTGCTTGTCCGCCTGATCCATGCGAAGGATTCTCTCTACCCGCCGTGCACACTCCTTCTCACTGTCTTCCTCCGTGTACAAAAATCCTGTCACTCCGTCCTCTATCATTTCCGGAACTCCGCCCACCGCCCTGGCAAACACCAATGTGCCGACAGCCATCGCTTCCAGAACCACATTCGGCAGAGAGTCTCTCTTGCTGGTAAGAAGCAGCAGATCAGAGGAAATATACAGCTTCACAAGACTGTCCCGGTCAAGGGTTCCCGGGAATTCCACGGGAAGCTTCTTCTGCTGTATATACTCCTTCATCGTTCGATACAACGGCTCCTCCATCACAGGCCCGGCAATCACCGCGTGAAAGGGAAGCTGTAATTCGTTTAAGATTCTTAAAAAGGCCATAGGATCCTTCCGATCCGAGATCGTTCCCACCATAGCGATCCGATATCCGGCTGGTGACATCTGCACACCGTCCTCCCAGGCGAAGAGATGATCGTCCGGTCCGGCCAGAGGAACACTGTTATAGGCAACTGTAATCGGAACACTGCTTTTCATCAGTCCGGAAAGATATTCCGCATTGGCCCCAGAGGGCACGATAATATGGTCCAGACTTTGATGATGCTTCATAAAATACTTGCCCATCATCGAGTCCGTTTCCAGCATGTCGTGAATATGGGACACATTCCTCAGTCCGGGTCTAAGGCGCCTGACTGCTGCCAGAATGGGAAGATCCGTAGAATTATTTCCATACAACACCTCTATCTGATACCGTTTGGTCAGATGAAGGACCAACATGACAGAACGCAAATAGGACAAAATCCACATCACAATCATCAACGGATGTTTTTTCAGATCCCATCGGCACAGCACAAAACGACTGGAAAAAATGTGATCTGCCGGAAGTACTTTCTCATACTCTTCTCTGACGGAGGGCTTGCGATTGGTGAGCAGAAAAAACTCAAAATCCTGATTATCCCGCAGATAATCAGCCATCACACGTTCTGCCCCGCCAAAAATATTGGTGCTTACCAGGATCAGAACCTTTTTACGATTTTGTTTCGTCATAGACACCCCCGATCGGTCTGCCCGGCATATACAATGGGTGGACACCCTGGATATTCTTAACCCCATGCACGATGGCTGTCATACCAAGCACCAGCTTTACCCGGAACTTTCGGATACTGTGCTCAAGAAGAAGCTGTTTGACAACGCAGGCTGCCAGAAAACGAATGGTGTAGCCGCAAACAAAGAGACATTTTTTCAAGAGTTTCAGCGGGCCTTTGGTATATTTCAACCGGACGATCACATAATTTCTCATACCGTAAAACTTCTTCCAGCTCAGTCCCACATTGATTTCTTCCTTCTGCATATGAACCGCAACCGCACCGTTCACACAGATGATATTCGTGTGCATTCTCATACGCATACTGTATTCCGTATCATCATACCAGATAAAAAAGTCTCTCTCAGGCAATCCGATTCTCTCCACAAGGCTTCTCCGGATCATAGCCCCCACGAAGGTAACCCTCTCCACCTCAGAATAGGTATCCGTTGTCTCCCGGGTCAATCTCCATCTGCCGTTTGTAAACCATTTTACATTTCCCGTAAAGCATTCCGTCTGCGGATATACTTCTGCAGCCTCCAACATCCGGGTACAAAAATCCGGTTCCAGGATGGCATCATCATCTAACACAAGCAGCCAGTCGCACTGTGTCTTTACCGCCTCCTCGAAACCATAATGAAAACCGCCGGAGCCTCCCAGGTTTTTTTCCATACGAATATACCTGACCAGCGTATTTCCTCTTGTAAACTCCGGTTTTTCAAATAAAAGCTCCGTGCCGTCTGTGGAGGCATTATCCATGATAATCACTGTCGTCAGAGGTGTCTCCTGGGACAACAATGCCCGAATACACTGCTCCAGCAGCTCTTTTCGATTGTATGTAACGACAACTGCGCATACGTCCATGCGTTTTACCCTCCGTTTTGGTCAGTGCCGATGAAAAACCCGTTTTCTCATCACATCAACAATATTTGTCCACAAATAGCGTGGATAACAATTGGAACAACTCGCCAATAAAGTAACATACTTCTTTTTGCCGCCCTGACAATGAAGCGTAAGCGCCCGGACCTTTCCCCCGCTCTGCAGGAAAAAATAGGGCTTATGTATTTGAAAAGATACCTTTTTCATATGAAGACTCCTGCGATAGGCATACTCCCCCATATGGGCATTGTCTGATACCGACAGATTGTGATCCCACACTACTTTCTCACCGTTCATTTCGATGGGCTCGTTCATATTCAAAAACCGCATGCCCTGCTTCACCTTCTGCTGCTTCCAGCCGGTCAACCAGACCATGTCGCAGATGGCGCTTACCCACAGGACATCGTGATCACAATGATACTGATAGATCGTTTCAATCAGCTCCCGGCAATGCTCATAAATATCAAGAAGATATCCCGTAAAATCCTCCAGATGCTCCCGCTTCCAATAACTGCAATGAGGCGAAGCACACTCTCCGAAATAGACCGGATATTCACATACGGAGAACGCTGCATCGTATTGATCCATCGGCTGGCTTGCGAGGTCCTCGAAAATCAGCAGATCACTGTCACACAGATACGCTTCCGACCAGCCATGATACTCCATGAAACCGGACAGGATAAAATACCGCTGCAGACAAAACCGCTCATATTGCTCCCCCGTATAGGAGTAATGAACATACGCTTTCTCCAGTCTCAAGCAATCTTCAGACACAAAATCCTCGATAGCAAACCAGTTCTCACAGCAGTCTCTATTGGCCTCGTCCCCCAGCAGATAGACATTGGCTGCGCCACATGTTCTCACCGCCTGCTGTATCACCTGTACCAGATAATCAGCATATCCCCTGTGAATAAATACGATAGGTATCATAGAACTCTCCCCGTTCCTTCCAGAAATTCTCTCCTGCACATTTGCAGAGCGGATGCAATCGTGACGTCCATGTCATAGTACTTGTATTCGCCCAGCCGTCCTCCGAACAGCACCCTGTCTTCCGCACTCGCCAGCTTCCGATAGGCGGCATAAAGCGTATTGTTTCTCTCATCGTTGACCGGATAATATGGCTCTTCTCCGGGCCTCCACTCCTGACTATACTCTCTGCTGATGATCGTTCCGGGAAGCTCCCTGCCATTCTCGTCCCGTCCAAACTGAAACCACTTATGCTCGATGATTCGCGTCCATGGTGTCTCACTGTCTGTATAATTAACAACGGCATTGCCTTGGAAATTTGGCATATCCAGAAGTTCTGTCTCAAAGCGAACACAACGATACTCCAAAGCTCCCAGCCGATATCCAAAATAAGCATCGATCGGTCCGGTATAGACGATTTTTTTTGCCATGGAATCCAACTCTGCTTTGCGATCCAGATAGTCTGTGTTGAGACGAACTTCGATTCCCTCCAACAGACCGGCGATCAGCTTCGTATATCCTCCCACAGGTATGCCCTGATAGAGGGCGTCAAAATAATTGTTGTCAAAGGTCAGACGAACCGGCAGTCTCCTGATAATAAACGCAGGCAGATCCTTGCAGTCACGGCCCCACTGCTTCTCGGTATAACCCTTGATCAGCTTCTCGTAGATATCTCTCCCTACCAATGAAATAGCCTGTTCTTCCAGATTCCTGGGCTCTCCCTTGATTTCCTTACGCTGTTTTTCCAGTACCTCTGCAGCAGCCTCGGGCGTTATTACCCCCCACATTCGGTGAAATGTATGCATATTGAAAGGCAAACTATATAATTCTCCCCTGTAGTTTGCCATCGGACTATTGGTGAAACGATTGAACTTCGCAAATTGATTGATGTACTTCCAGACTTCTTCATCATTTGTGTGAAAGATATGTGCTCCATATACATGAACGGGAATTCCCTCAACTGTCTTCGTATAAAGATTCCCCCCGATATGAGGTCTCTTGTCCACCACCAGAACCTTCTTGCCTCTTTGCATTGCTTCATGTGCAAAGACTGCACCATACAGACCGGAGCCTACAACCAGATAATCATACATCACTAATTTCCTCGCTCTTTCACAGTTGCTACAGTTCCATTTTCCGCATCTTCCCATGACTTTAGGTGCCTGCTTACGCCAGACTGATTCTGCTCGTATGTATTAGCGCCGTCAATAACCACTTCCGTTTCAACTGCTCTGTGACAATAAGAAAAGCAGGCCTTCACACCTGCTTTTCAAAAAAAATGTACTGCAATGGAAGCAATGGGGCTCGAACCCATGACCTCTCGCGTGTGAGGCGAACGCTCATCCCGGCTGAGCTATGCTTCCATGACCCCATTATAACATCTGACGAGCAAAATGCAAGAGGGTTTTTTCGACAAATCATCGCCCATATCGTCACCCAAGTTTTGCCCCTGATGGGTTACACTAACTTAAACACTGCCGTGTTTGCATAGGTCAGCGGATCTGTATGCATGAAAAATACTTTTGCTTCCACCGGTGCATAGAGAGTCTCCATGATCTCTCCCTCGTAGGGATGTACGATATTAGCCAGAGGCGTGCCCTCACTGACATCCTGCCCCACCTGCACCAGGGGTTCAAAAATGCCGGACTTGGCGGTACGAACGCTGACCATTTCCGTATCACGTACCACTCTGGAGGGATTCTTTTGATGAGGATACTGATATTTGATGATACCCAGCGCCGACAAAAACTTCATGATACTCAACACCGACTGTCCTGCCGAATTCCTGTTGATGCTTGTGGTCGTTGTGGTATAGAAGCTAAAAGCCTGGGGATTCCATACCTGCCAGTTGTAATTTAAGGTGGCGGTATCATATGGTCTGACATTTCGCACTACCACATAGGACATCTCAAATTTCAAAGCCTCCTCCACACTGCTGAAGCCCTCGTCCATCATTCTCACATGAGGCATGAACTCACCGGGCATGTAGAAAGAGGTGAACTGAATCCCGTACTGATAGTCCATGATCTCTCTGAACACTCCGTCCGCGATCCTCTGGGTCGTCTCCCCCAGGTCATATCCCGGAAACATCCGATTGATATCCGTGTTATCTATGGGCCAGAAGCGTTTTTGAATGTTCAGGGAATAAGGATTACAGCTGGGAATGATCAGGATCTTATGTCCGGGGGTAATGCGTCCCTCCGCCTCAAGCTGTCCGAATTTCTTCACCAGCTGGGAACAACAGTACAGCTTCGGAGGATCTTCTGGTAAGTTCTCTGGCGATCATTGGATAGGATGCCCCCGACGGGACTCTCAGATTATCCTCCAAAATATACCAGTTGTTGTCCTTGCCCTTTACCAGGTCGATGCCCGATATATGAGAGTAGATATCCTTGACCGGGGTCACACCCTCGCACTCCGCCATGTAACCGCTGGAGGCAAAGATGAAGTCCTCCGGCACCACGCCGTCCTTCACGATTTTCTTTTCGGAATAGATATCCTTCAAAAATAGATTGAGTGCTACCACCCGCTGCTTCAATCCCCGCTCCAGATATGCAAATTCCTCTTCCTCAATGATTCGCGGAATAGAATCAAATGGAAACAGCTGCTCTCGAAAAACGTTGTTTTTATAAATACCAAACTTCACACCATATCTCGCCAGCAGCTCATTTACGGTGTCCGTGTGTTCCAAAAGTTCCAGATGTCTCATAGGCTCCACTCCTCCTCTTCTTCTCGAAAAAAAAGCGCCCGACTGATTTAGCCGAACGCCCTTGTTCCTCTGATCGTATCACAAAAGGGGCTCACTTCTATCAAGTGAACCCCTTTGCTCATACACATTATATAGCATAGTCATTTCCAAATTGCAAGACCAAAAATGAATTACTTCCCTCTCTCTTTGAAACATATCTGCGATCCCTTTACCCGGGAAAATAACACTACTGCCAGCGGCATCCCGGGCGCCGGTTTATTTATGTGTATTTCTCCTACTCCGTGATAGCCCATACTCTGTTATGTATAAAAATGCCTGAGATTTTACTCCCAGGCACTTGGCATCAATCAAAAGATAATTTTCGAGTGTACGACAAACAAGCCATACACCCGGCCATATTTTCTGCCTGAATCAGTCTGCATATTTCATCAATGCGGTAACGATATCAGGGTAAATAAAGTAGCCGCCCCGTCTGTAATACAGTCCGAAATTCTCTCCCTTGCCGGTGAACGCATTGTTGTCCCACCACAAACAGCTCATTCCTCTGGCTCTTGCTGCGGCAATATAGTAAGTCGCATGGTCAATACGGGACTGGGTAT
>JAHBAA010000008.1 GCA_018385425.1 Acetatifactor sp. | reverse complement strand
CTTTATAACATACCGCCGTCATTTTTGCAAATATTAATTAAAAACCTCAATGTTTTGTTGCATGAAAACTATTTTTTTGCTATGATAATATGGTTAAATAGTACATTAGGAGGTAACCCCCTATGAAAACATGGGTAATTGTATTGATCGTAATCGCGGTGGTACTGCTTGCACTGATGGCGATTCTGTACTTTGTCGGCAGGAAAGCGCAGAAGAAGCAGGACGAGCAGCAGGCCATGATGCAGGCCAACAAGCAGACCGTCTCCATGCTCATCATCGACAAGAAGCGAATGAAGCTCAACGAAGCAAATCTTCCGGCTGCCATTTTGGAGCAGACGCCCAAGATGCTCCGCCGTTCCAAGCTTCCCATCATCAAGGCCAAGATCGGCCCTCAGATCATGTCCCTGATCTGTGATGAGAAGATCTTCGACTCCGTTCCGGTCAAAAAGGAAGTCAAGGCTGAAGTCAGCGGCATTTACGTGCTCAGCGTAAAGGGTCTCCACGGCAAGGCAGAAGCAGCACCCGCTAAGAAGAAGAGCCGTTTCCGCAGGGCACTGGAGAAGGCGCAGGAGAAGGCAGGCGCCAAACCCCTCAAATAAGTGAAGACCGCAAGCAAAAAGCACCCGATTGATCGGGTGCTTTTCTATTTACCGATAGAACAGAACACATTCTCTGCCGTCCTTGCAGCAGGTGCCTTTCCGAACCCCGAATACGCTCTCGATGATACCCGACTCCACACAGGCAGAAGCACAGCCCGCAAAGGCGATCCTGCCGTCCCGAATAACCACCAGATTGTCCGAAAACTCCACCGCCCCGGTCAGATCATGCATCACAATAAGAATGGTCTTCTTGTGGCGGGTCTTTAAGGTGACCAAAAGCTGCGCAAAGTCTGCCGCAGCACCCATATCCAGATATGTGGTGGGTTCATCCAGAACGATGATACCGGTATTCTGGGCCAGCACCATGGCAAGATAGGCTTTCTGCCGCTCCCCGCCGGAGAGAACCTCCACCCGTTTGTCCGCCAGCTGTTCCAACCCGGTCCAGGACAGCGCACGATCGATCTGCTCTCTGTCCGCCTCTGTGAGATGCCGCCCCAGATCCAGATAAGGATTTCGGCCGAGAGACACCAGTTCCCGCACCGTCAGAGGAACCTTTGGCAGCACCTGAGGCAGCACCGCCACTCTGGCAGCCCGTTCTCTGGGCGTCATCAGTGCCAGATTCCTGTCATCCAGCAGGATCTCTCCAGTGTATTTCTTTGTGCCGGTAAGGCAGGATAACAGCGTAGATTTGCCACAGCCGTTTCTTCCAAGCAGCGCGGTGATCTTATGCGGCTGCAGGGAAAAACTGATCTGATCCAATATCTGTTTGTCGCCCAGTTCTACGGACACACGATCAAATCTCATCATAGGCTTGTTTCCTCCTGAGCAGTAATGAAAAGAAGAAGGGGCCGCCGATCAGCGCCATTACGATTCCTACCGGAATCTCGGAGGGGGCAAACAAAAGCCGTCCTGCCAGGTCGGCCGACAATACAAGAATCGCCCCGAACAGTGCGGTGAGCGGCAATAGTCTTCCAAACTCTCCTCCCCAGACTCTTCGGCAGATATGAGGCACCACCAGCCCTACGAAACCCAACAGTCCCGCGAAGCTGACAACTGCCGCCGCTGAAGCTGATGCCAGCACCAGTGCAAACAGTCTCATTCGCCCCACATTCACGCCCAACGAGGCGGCCAGAGCATCGCCCAGACACAGCACATTGATCCTCTTTCCAAAAAGCATTGCGGCAGACAGGCTGGCACCGATGATCACCCCGGGCACAATCAGCTGCTCCATCCGAACCGCAGTAAGACCGCCGATGGAGAAATGATTGTAGGTCACCAACACGTCGCTGTCCAGCATAGACAGAAAAGAAATTCCCGCGTTCAGCACCGCTGTCACTGCAATTCCTGCCAGAATCACCGTCGTCTTGGAACCGTTGACCTTCACCGCGGTATACAGGATCAGCAGCGTGGTGAGAAAAGCGCCGAAGAATGCTGCCACCGGCGTCCAGTATACTCCCACTGATCCGGTGAACAGCAGGAGAATCACAGCAAAGCCGGCACCGGCGTTGACGCCGATGATGTTCGGACCCGCCAGATCGTTTCCGGTGACATTCTGAAGCAGCAGTCCGGAAAGGGACAGCCCGGCTCCGGCAAGGATCGCACCCAACACTCTGGGAAGCCTCAGCTGATAAAGAATCAGCGTAAAGGTCTCATACCCCGGGCGGCGAAGCAATCCTCCCAGAAAAGCTGCGCTGCTCATCTCCACCGATCCCAGCCTGACGGCCAGCAGGACGGTTCCCACAAGGATCAATGCCAGCAGCAACACTGCAGCTGAAGTTTTCTGTAACCATTTCTTCATTCCCACTCCATCTCCGGAAATAATAATCTCGCCAAATAAAGATAAGCCTCATCCCAACGTGCATTGGGCTTAAACTGAAACAATTCCTTAGGCAGGTAATAGCATCTGCCCTCCTGCACAGCCGTCAGCGACTGCCAGGCATCGGTGGCAAGCACGCTGTCCATATATTCCTTTGCCGCCGCTTCCTTTCCCATAGTGGTGATCAGGATCACATCCGGGTCTCGAAGCAGGATCTCCTCCACACTCAGTCCGTCCAGCAATACCGGTACATCCTCCGCAATGTTGTGACCGCCCAACTCCTGTACCATAGCCGCACCGAAGTGTTCCGCCGCAGTCTTTGCCTTGGCGGAGCTGGCGCTGTTGCCGGAGCGGATAAACAGCACCTGCGGACTCGCATTATCCTTGGGGACCTGCGCCAACAGTTCCTGAATCCTTGCCCCGGGTTTCTCTCCGTAGGTCACATAGTTTTCCGATTTTCCGGTGATATCGGTACAGATTTTCAGCAGATTGAGATACTCCGAAAAGGCTTCCACCCGAAACAGGGCACAGGGGATCCCTGCCCCCCGCAGCACTTCTGCCGCCTCAACCTGTGCCTGCACATCTGCGGAGCAGATACACAGATCCGGCTCTGCTGCCAGCAATACCTCCGAATTGATCTTTTTACCGGCACCCTCATCCACCAGGATCACATCTTCGGGGGCAAATCCTCTCTCCACGGCCTCTCCCACAGTGACAGCGATCTCTCCTCCTGCTGTGACCCATACATCCGCAAAAGAGGAAAACAGTACGGCCACCTTCTTCGGCTGCTCCTGCAGCACCACCGATGTTCCCGTACTGTCTGTAAAGCGATACCACTCCGCCTCCTGAGCTTCGTGACTGCTGCCGCAGCCGGCGGCAAAAGCCGCCAGCCACACAACCAGCCAAAAAGTGATGATCTTCTTTAACATGTCGCTCCGCCTTTCAGATGTTTCTGGGCAGAGATATTCTCTTCCTTGCGCTGCAGCAGATCATCCGCCAACAGCTGCGCCTGCACATTCTCAAATCCGAGACGAGCCACAGTATCTGCGAAACGCTCGCCCGTGATGCCCTGCTCACGGAACAAGAGGATCGCCTTCTCCACTACATCCAGCACCTCATCTCTGTCGGTGAATATCTTGTCCAGATACTGTCCCTGAGCCACCTTCTTTCCCCAGCGTCCGCCGATGTAGACTCTGTAGCCGGTGACGTTGCTCTCAACCGCACCAAAGGGACACTTGCCCACACACCGTCCGCAGTGATTACATGCATTCGCGTCGATGACAACTTTGCCGTCTGCCATCTGTGCCGCCTTGATGGGACACTGTTTCTCCACCTGACAGATCTTACAGCCGCGGCACTTTGCGGGATCGATCTGCGGAACCTTCTGACCGATGATACCCAGATCATTCAAGTCCGGCTTGACACAGTTGTTGGGACACCCGCCTACAGCGATCTTGAATTTGTGAGGAAGCTTTACCTCGCGATAGCCATGGTAGAATCGCTCATGGATCTCTTCGGAAAGAGCAAACGTATCGATCAGGCCGTACTGACAGGTGGTACCCTTGCAGGACACCACAGGGCGAACCTTGGATCCGGTACCGCCGGTCTCCAGACCGTTTTCCTCTAAGAAGCTGATCAGCGGGTCGATATTATCATAGGGCACGCACTGGATCTCGATGGTGAGACGGGTAGTCATTGCGATCTCCCCGTTGCCGTATTTCTCTGCCGCCTCTGAGATGACAGCACTCTCACGGGCGGTGATCTTACCGTTTCTGGTGATCACACGGCAGTTAAAGCAATCCGGTGTATTCTTATCCCGCAGGAAGCCCAGTGCCTTCACACGGGTGATCTCCTCTGCCGGAACCGTGCTGCCCGCCAGCTTCACGCGAACCTGATTAAAGAAGGTAGAACCCTCCAGCACTACGGTATTGGTATACCCTGCTGCCTTCATGCGATTCTGTAGGAAATATGCACGTTTTCCCTTTGCGCAGACAAGCAGAAGCTTTTCGTCCTTGGCGATACCGGAGATCTCTCCGTTTACCTTGGTCAGATCCACATGCTTTGCCCCCGGAATAGAGGGCGCGGGAGAGGCATCGATGATGCGGTATCCCTCTGCCTTGCCGGCTGCGTACTCGGCTGGCGTCATGGACACCAGATCCCCGTTTAGTTTATTCAACAGCACATAGACTGCCTGAACAAAAGGATGAATTGCTGTGGAGAAGGGCGGAGCATAGGCAAAGTCCGCATTTTCAAAATCCTCCAGAACAGCATTCATATTGATTCCCATGACAGCGATGTCGATCATCTTGTCCACTGCTCCGGGGCCCATCACCTGTGCTCCCAACAGCTTGTGGGTGGTTCTGTCAGCGATCAGCTTAGTGATAAAGAAGCCTGCCCCGGGATAATAATGGGCCTTGTCATCTGTGACAGCCACTACCGTCTCGATCGTATATCCTGCGGCCAGGGCCTGTGCCTCGGACAGGCCGGTTCTGCCGCAGTTCAAGCCGGGCAGCTTCACAATGCCGGTCCCCAGCACACCGGGATAATTCTTCTCACTTCCGGTGAGGATCTGCGCCAAGGTACGGCCCTCCAGATTGGCGGAGGAGCCCATGGGAGACCAGGCGGCAGCACCTGTCAAGCGGTTGGTCACCATACAGCAGTCCCCTACCGCGTAGATATCTTCCAGGGATGTCTTCAGGGACTTATCCACCAGGATCGTTCCCTTATACATCTCCATACCGGTATCTGAAAGGAACGCTGTATTTGGCCGAATACCTGCAGCAGCGATCACCAGCTGCGCCCTCAGGGTACCGGCCTGGGTAGCCACACCTGTGACAGCGCTCTCTCCCAGAACAGCATCTGCCTTCATACCGGTGAGAACGCGGATGCCCTGTTTGCTCAGATGGCGCTTTGCGTAATCCGCCATCTCCGGATCCAGCGCGCCGGGCATAATGGAATCAGCCATCTCAAGAACAGTGACCTTCACCTTCTGCTCTGCCAGATTCTCCGCCATCTCCAGTCCGATGAAGCCTGCACCGATGACAACGGCCTCCTTCACCTGTTCACGCTCCACATACTCTCTGATCCGGATGGCATCGTCAGGCTTTCTCACCGTGAAGACACCCTTCTTGTCCGCTCCCTCCACAGGCGGCAGCACTGCGCTCGCACCGGTGGCAATGATCAGTTTATCGTAGGAGTAGGTCTCCTCTTCTCCGGAAGCCCCCTCTCTCGCAATCACGGTCTTCTCCTTACTGTTGACACGGATGACCTCACGATCTGTGAGCACACTCGCTCCGGTCAGTGCCGCATATTTTTCAGGTGTGTTGACGATCAGCTCCTCTCTGCTCTCGATCAGCCCGCCCACATAGTAGGGAAGGCCGCAGCCGGCATAAGAAATGTCGGTATCCTTCGTCAAAATAGTAACCTCCGCGCTGCGGTCACATCTCTTCAATTTCGCTGCAGCCTTGGTACCTGCCGCAACGCCGCCTATCACGATTACTCTCATAGAGATTCCTCCTTAGAAATTGATATTTGCTTCCCTCAAAAACCGTGCCGTCCGCCTAACCTGTCACCATCCTTGAAGGGAGATGATTGATAGATTCATTTTACAACAAAAGCGACAAAATTTCACTCTTTTTTCTTTTCCTCCAATGCAAGTCTCAATCTATTTTCGATAGCAGCACATACAGCGTCTATATCTCTATTCCCCACAAAATATTCCTGTGCCCCCTCAAGAATAATCATTTTATATGCATTCTTCATTGGTTTGACATACTCAATCTCCTGTAATGCATCAATTGCAGCACTTGCTACCTCATTTGTTTCTTCATCATATCTGTACAGTATTCTGCTTTGAGCGTCGAAAAACTGAACCTGCTCATTCCACAAAGCTTTTAATATCACGCCTTCACCGGCGAAAAATGCAGTCTTTTCCTTCAGGCTCATATCCAACACAAAAACGATACCCTGATGATAGGGATTGCTGCCATTGATGTAGACATATTTTCCATCGCTTCTCGCATTGATAACAGATTCTATCTGATACCGATCTCCCTTCTGGTTGGGAAAAGTCAACTCCTTGATATTCGCTTTTGCAACCGCATTGCGATCCGAATTAAGAAGCGAAATATTCTTTTCCGTATCTATTATGATGAGAAAATCATTTTCTGCATAATAAAACAGGGAACCATTCTTTTCTGCATCTGTTAAAAAGATAATTTGGTCACTTTCTCTGTTTCATACTCATAGAGATCTTTAATAACAAAAGCAGCATTCCCTTCCTCACGCTCAAACTTGGATTCGAAGTACAAACACTTGTATTTGCTGCTATCCAAGACATGAATCGTTGTGTCCGGATACTCTTTTGCAATTCAATATTGTTGTCTTTCATACGAATTCATTGTATCTGACAAGCTTTGCTTATTTGCAGAGCACGCGCATAGTAGAACTATGGACATTTGTCAAAAAGTGAAAGGGAGAGCAGTATCTCTACTCCTCTCCCTCCGGTGCAAAATATCGATCTAATTTCACAAGGCATTTATATAACAGACGCATCTCGTCCTCATCCAGATCCTTCACAATAGAACGAATCATATTCTTATGAAAATCTCTGTGATGGAAGAAGGCCTTGCGCCCTTTCTCCGTCAGCGTCACCAGCACGACCCGCTTGTCGGAAGTGCTTCTCTCCCGCAGGATATAGCCCTTCTTCTCCAGACCGTTCATATTGGTGGTCAGGGTGCCCACCGTGACATGCAGTCTGTTGGCGATGGCAGACATACTGCGGGGCTCCTCAATGCCCACCGCCTCGATGATGTGCATATCATTATTGGTAATATCTTTAAATTCCTCCGTAATGATCGCCTGTGCCTCCGTATCCATCACATGGTTGAACAGATTCACAAGCATCTCGTTGATTCCGCGGCTAGACTGCTTTTTCATACACGTACCCTTTACTGATTTTGTCACAGTTCCACTTCCACTTTATTCGATTTGAGCCCTGCCGTCAATACCTTTTCGGCAATGGGGTTCAAAGGCTCCCGGTTGCGGACGGGCTCGCCCTCCTCTACCAGCGCAGCGCACATACCCCAAGCGTCAGCCCCGCTCCGAAACCGGAGAGCACCAGACGCATACCGGGCCGTAATCTCCCTGCACGATTCAGTTCGTCCAGCAGGATCGGAATGGATGCAGAGGAAGTATTCCCCACAGTCTCCACGTTTTTCGGAAACTTTTCCACAGGCTGACCCAGCTTTGCGGCGATGGCGTCGATAATTCTCGCGTTGGCCTGGTGCAGAACGAACAGATCCACATCATCTCCTGTGATCTGAAGCTTGTACAGCATCTGCTGGATGCAGGAGGAAACCTCCCGAACCGCAAACTTAAAGATCTCTCTGCCGTCCATCCGCACATACGGATCGATCTGCTCCCCCTGATACAGCAGATTGTCCAGTTTCCGGGTGCCGCAGGTCAGCACGCCGCCTCGATCTCCGATGGAATGCTGCCAGAAGTCCTCCATGCCGCATTCCTCTGCGGCTTCCACATAAACCGCACCGGCACCATCCCCAAAGAGGATGCAGGTGGAGCGATCCTCCCAGTCCATGATTTTGGACAACACCTCGCTTCCCACGATCAGTGCATTGCGGTAGATTCCGCCGGACAGATAGGCATAGGCGGTGTGCAGTGCGAACAGAAAGCCTGCGCATGCCGCATTCAGATCAAAGGCCACCGCCCCGGCAGCTCCCAGCTTCGCCTGTACCTGGCAGGCGCCGCAGGGAAGCATCTGCTCCGGAGAGCAGGTGGCCAGCAGGATCAGATCCACCTCCTCCGCAGACCTTCCGGCCATCTCCAGTGCTTTTTTACAGGCTTCTGCCGCCAGACTTACCACGGTCTCACCGGTGGAGATATGTCTGGAACGGATGCCCGTCCGCTCTCTGATCCATTCGTCAGAGGTCTCCACATAGTTTGATAGTTCCTCATTATTCATCTCGTGAGCCGGAAGCGCACTTCCGGTCCCCAGAATCCGCATGTTGCTCACTGAAATTCCTCCATAATCTCGGCAACCGTCTCCAGC
>JAHBAA010000002.1 GCA_018385425.1 Acetatifactor sp. | reverse complement strand
GGCATTCCCGGAGAAGAGCAGCCCGGCTATACCTAAGCCCTTCTCGTTGACTGCTTCATAATACAAGGGGTACCCTCCTGCCGGGTGGGCCATACCGATCATGGCATAATGGCTGGTTAGAGTCTTATCTGTATGACGAAAGGTAAAGAGATAATTTCTGGGGGTGACAACGATCTGCTCTCCGTAGGAGTGCTCAAAATCCAGGTTGCGTCCAAAGTAGAAATCTTTGGCTTTCATTGTAATTGCAGTGCACATAGGCTTTTGTCCTTTCTTGCGTGTTAAGTGGAACGACGTTACCCTTATTATAACATGGGCGGAGTCAGGGATATACAGGTGAAACTATAAAATTTTCGGAAACTTTGAATCAGGAGGGTCAGAATGCGTATTTTTATATCTCATTCTTCAAAGGATGCAGAGATTGCCCGGGAAGTGTGCGACTTGTTGGAGCAGCAGTCGTGTACCTGTTTTCTGGCGCCCAGAAATATTCGATCCGGGTATGAGTATGCGGAAGAGATCGTCAATGGGATCGATTCCAGCGATATCCTGCTGTTGCTGTTATCCTGGGCATCGAATACTTCTCCTCACGTTCTGCGGGAAGTAGAGCGGGCGGTCAGCAAGAAGATTCCGATCATCGTGTATCGGTTGGAGGAAGTGGAACTGACCAAGTCCATGGAGTATTTCCTGATGACAAACCAGTGGATTCTGCCGGATGTGAAGAAGGGACACGCTGTAGTCTTAGATTGTATCAGAGAGTATGCGAATCAGTGGAAGAGCGTGCAAAACGATTTGTCGGCGGTCACAGGCACAGGGTTGGCACTTTCGGCTGATGCACAGGCTGCCCTCAACGCAGAGCCGGGAAAAGCACAGGATACCCCGGAACCTGGCGGGAAGAAGAGAAGGGTTCTTAAGGGCCCGGGTCTGGGAATGATCGTATTGGCAGCAGTGCTGTTGATCGGAGGGATCTTGTATCTGGGGAAGAGTCGATCTTCAGATCCGGACAACCCGGAAAACCAAAGCACAGAGACGGTGAAGGAAGTCACAACAGTCATTCAGCCCGGGGACAGGATCACCTTCGGTTCTTACCTGGGACAGCCCATCGCATGGCGGGTGCTCACCTTATCTGAGGATGGGCAGCAGGCAATGGTCATTGCAGCGGATATCCTCACCTTCAAGGCCTATGATGCGGCAGAGAGCGGGCAGTTCAATTACTATGAAGGTGAATTCTATGTCATAGCAGGCAGGGATGCGCTGTCAACAGAACTGCAGCGGCAGATCCGCGGGGATAACTGCTGGCGGGATTCCAATATCCGAACCTGGCTGAATTCTGCGAAAGAGAATGTGACATACTCGGATCAGGCGCCGAACAGCAAAGCCATGGCGGACCAGACCAACGGCTACGATATGGAACCGGGTTTCCTGAATGGTTTTTCCGAGGCGGAGAGGAACGCCATTCTCACCACCAAGGTAGAGACCAATGGCGTGACCACCGAGGATAAAGTGTTCCTGCTCTCAAGAGAAGAGCTGTCGCTTCTGGAGGCTGCAGATGTGACGAAATATCCGGTTCCCACCGCAGAGGCGATTGCCGCGGACAGGTCCGGCTGGTATCGGATCTACTCGCTGGACTACGGCGTTCAGGATCACTACTGGTGGCTGCGGGACGGAGAGGCATCTGCCACAAACGCCTGCGAAGGGTATGTGGTCGGCAACAGCTATGCGGAGGGAGAGATCTTATCCAAGAGCGTGGGACTGGAGGGCTTCGGCATCCGCCCTGCTATGAGGATCGATCTGTCCTGTGAGGAAATACAGAAATAATCCTATGTGTGAGAGATCCACAGAAGACTGGGAGAGTCTGCTGCGGATCTTTTATTTTGCACAATTCCTCTTCTTTCCTATATGTAATTGAAAAAAATGAGAAATAAGTGTTGACATCAAACTGATTATACTGTATATATAACATATAAACAGTTAAGAAGGAGGCCACTTTGAAACTTTTACAAAATTCAGGAGTACCAATTTATCAGCAGATTGCAGACCAGCTGCGAGCCCAGATTCTTGAGGGAAAGCTGAAGGAAGGAGAGTACCTCCCCTCTATTCGAGGACTTGCCAAGGATCTGAAGATCAGTGTCATCACCACTATGAAGGCATATGAACAGCTGGAGGCGGAGGGACTGGTCACCGCAGCACCGGGGAAGGGTTTTTATGTCAACGCACAGGATACGGAGATGCTGAAGGAGCAGCATCTGCGCAAGGTGGAGGAAGCCCTGTTGGAGGCAATTCATGCGGCAGAGGTCGCGGGAATGTCTGCAGAGCAGCTGCAGGAGACATTGGCGGTATTGCTTGGTATGGACAAATAATGTTTGCTGCAGAAGCTTTTGCAGCATGAGGAGGAGTATATGGAGACAAAGAGTGTAGTAAAGATTTCTGATGTATCAAAAAAGTTCAGGGGATTTGAGCTTTCTGTGCCTAAGCTTGAGATTCCCAAGGGATATGCCACGGCATTGGTTGGAGAGAACGGCGCCGGCAAGACTACCCTGCTCAATCTGATGGCAGGGATCCGCTTGGATTACAAAGGGGAAATCAGGTATTTTGACCGGGAGAGCAAACTGGATGAGACCGTGCAGGAGCGTCTGGGGTATGTGGGGCCGGGCTGCTATTTTCTTCCCCACTGGACAGCAAAACAGGTGGAGGAACTGAGTGGGATGCTGTTTGATCATTTCCACAGGGAGCGCTTCCGGGAGCTGTGTGAGGAGATGAACATTCCCACCGGCTTATCCAAGGAGGTGAAGAACCTCTCGGACGGCAACAAGGTGAAGCTGATGCTGGCTGCCGTTTTGGCGCGGGATACGGAGCTCCTCTTGATGGATGAGCCTGCCTCTCCGCTGGATCCTTTGATGCGGGATAAGCTTTGCGAGTTGATCCGTGACTACTTAGAGCAGGGAAACGGAGAGAAGAGTGTACTGTTCTCCACCCACAATGTGGCGGATATGGAGAACGTGACGGATTATCTGCTCATTATGGAGCACGGTGAGATCGTGGAGCAGGGCTTTGTGGAAGACCTGAAGGAGAAATATATTATGGTAAAGGGTGAGAGCGCAGATGCGGAGCGTGCAAAGGACGTTTTGTTCTCCATGTCCAGGAGCTCCTTCGGCTTCGAGGGGCTCTGTCTGGCAGAGCATCTGGACCGGCTGGCAGGCATGGACATTGCGCTGGAGACGCCCACATTATCTCAGATCTGTGTGGCTGTGCTGAAGGCCAACACGAAGCTGACCTTTGCAAAGTGAGGTGACGAAGATGGTGAATCCTTTCAAAAGCTATCAGGCCTTTGCACCTTTTTGGTATCGTCTGCTTATCTGTTTTCTGGTTCCCATATCACTTCTGGTGATCGGAGTCAAGACGTTTCTGGTGATACCGCTGATCCTCCTTCCCGCCATCGACGTGATGGCTGACTATTGGTTCCTGGGCGGAATCCAGAGCAAAAATTATTCCGGCAGTACGTTCCTGATGACATCTGCCAGAGGAAGACGGGTGACACAGAGTGCGGTGATCGTGGACCTGATACGGCGGTTGCTTTCCATTCTGACTGTCTTTGCGGGATGGAGCGTGCTGCGCCTGCTGTGGGTGGAAAAGGAGACGGTGCCTGCGGAAGAACTGATGCTGGTCATTCTGTTGTGTTATTTTGCTTCTACGGCAGGCACTGTCTGCAGCAGATTTTTCGGAAATATATGGGTGAATGTGTTGGCTGCACAGGTCGTGTCCAACGGATGTATCTTCGGATATATGTTACTATCGAGGATTCCCGCTGCGCTTGCTGTGGATATCGGGTTGGGGTTATTATCCTTGCTGGTCAGTGTGTGGGCCGTTAAGCTTGCCACGAAGCGTGTGAAGGAGGGGTATTATGATACAGGAATTTAAACTTTCTATGCGACTGTTGAAATACGGTCATACTTACCGGAGCGGTCTGGTGTTTGGCGGGATCTTTTTGGCAATGGGTATTGCGCTGTCTCTTCTGTCGATCTGGGGTGACGGAGTACCTATGAGCGGATATATGTTTGCCATGCCTGCCATCTTGTTGTTACAGACGCTCTGGTCCCTGAGCGTTGCAAGGTTCGGATTGACTTCTCCAAAGCGCAAACACCTTCAGACTACTCTGCCTGCGGTACTGTGCCTGTTTCTTCTGACACCTCAGTATCTGCTGGTAGTGCTGCTGCAGGGAGTGATTGCCGCAGTCATGCCGGAGCGCTTCTATGTCTGCTGTGTGGTGGTCCTTTACACCGCTTTCTTTGTAGGGGTGGTGACGGTCTATGCCGGCTTCTGCTATAAGATCTTCTTTCTTGCAAATGTTTTTCTGACTACAATGGTGTGTATCACCATTCCTTACCAGAAAATGCTTCAGCCCTTCCTGAAGGATCGCTTGTCTGCCAATGGGGGCACTTACCTGCTGGTATCGGTGAGCGGATTGTTGTTTATCTGGTTTACTGTCGCAGTACAGTTGTGGGTGTCCCGACTGCTCTACAGAAAGCCCTTGTCCAAGCGGGCGCAGTACAGAGATTTGCGGCAGATTTAACGCTCCTATTGACAAACCGAAGGCTTATGGATTAAAATGCTTTTGGAAAAAGCAAAGGCGCTTTGAGGTAACCCTCGAAGTGCCTTTTTTGGTGCGCTCTTTTTGGAATTGTGTTCCTACGCCTAAGACCTGTATGTCTGGTTGCAGACACGCTTTCGCTTGGACCTCGGCGTAGCGGTACGTAAGGCTGCAAAGTACGCAGCCTAAGTACCGACGCCTCGCTACAGTCTGCAACAGACACACAGGCCTTGTCGGGAACACAATTTCGAAGAGGGGCAGACAGATAAGGAGGTTTCCCAGGATGGATGATAAGCTTCATGAGGAGTGCGGTGTCTTTGGTATCTGGAGCTCGGATGCGGTGCGGGCGTCTCAGCTGATCTATTACGGGCTGATCGCGCTGCAGCACAGAGGACAGGAGTCGGCGGGAATTGTGGTGTGTGACAGCAAGGGGCCGATTGGGAATATTGCATCCCACAAGGGCATGGGACTGGTCAGCGAGGTGTTCCCGCCTGAACAGCTGGAACGGCTTCGGGGCAATATCGGTATCGGTCACGTGCGCTATTCTACTGCCGGTGCCAGCTGTGTGGAAAATGCCCAGCCGGTATTCTTAAGCTATTCCAAGGGAACGCTGGCGTTGGCACACAACGGTAATATTACCAATGCGGAGAGCATCCGTCAGAAACTGATCGATGAGGGTGCCGTCTTCAGCGGAACCACTGATTCCGAGGTGATCGCTTATCGCATCGCGGAGGAACGCATGACCTGTGATTCCATTGAGGAGGCTGCCTGCAGGGTGGCGAGGGAACTGAAGGGAGGCTATGCGCTGCTTCTGATGAGTCCCAGAAAACTGGTGGGAGTCAGAGACCCTTGGGGGCTGAAACCCCTGTGCCTGGGCAAGAAGGACAACACCTATGTATTGGCGTCTGAGAGTGCTGCCCTGACTGCGGTGGACGCCGAGTTCATCCGGGACATCTGCCCCGGTGAGATCGTGACCATCACAGAGATGGGCGTCACCTCCAATCTTTGCTTACAGTCGGAAAAAAGAGCACACTGTGTGTTTGAATATATCTATTTCGCCAGACTGGATTCCAAGATGGACGGCATCAGCGTGTATGATGCCAGACTGCGGGGAGGAATGGCTTTGGCTGACCGGTACCCTGTGGAAGCGGACGTGGTGACCGGCGTGCCGGAGTCCGGACTTACGGCAGCCGTAGGATATGCGGAGCAATCCGGTATTCCCTTCAAGCTGGCCTTCTCGAAAAACAGTTATGTGGGACGAACCTTTATCAAGCCTACCCAGGAGGAGCGTGTGTCGGCAGTACACATGAAGCTGAGCGTCATCGAGAGTGTGGTGAAGGGGAAACGAGTGGTGCTGATCGATGACTCTATTGTGCGTGGTACCACCATTGCAAATCTGATCCAGATGATGCGCAAGGCCGGGGCCCTGGAGGTACACGTGAGGATCAGTTCTCCGCCCTTTTTGCATCCCTGCTATTATGGTACGGATGTCCCTGACAATTCACAGTTGATCGCCAATTCTTACTCTGTGCAGGAGATCTGTGAGAGCATCGGAGCGGATTCCCTGGGATATATGCAGCTGGAAGACCTGTCCCGGATGACAGGAGATTTGCCTTTATGCAAAGCTTGCTTTGACAATTGCTATCCGGTGTAATATACTTCCATAGAGAAATATTATCAGAGTGAATGTAAAGGGAATCGGCCTTAGATTCAGAAAGGACAAAGAAAGATGAATACACTGCAGGTGAAACGAAAAATCATCCTGGAGGATGGCTCAGAGTATGTGGGTTATGCCTTTGGATCCCTGGAAGCAAAAAAAGTGGAGATCGTTTTCAACACCTCCATGGTGGGGTATCAGGAGATTATTTCAGACCCATCCTACACTTATCAGGCGGTGGTGATGACTTATCCGCTGATCGGTAATTATGGCATGTGCGATGAGGATTACGAGACGAAGATCCCCACTATTTCCGGATTGATCGTTCGGGAGTATTGTGACAGACCTTCTAATTTCAGAAGCACCGCTTCTCTCGGAGAAATCATGGAGAAATACGGAATCGTAGGTGTGTCGGGAATCGATACCAGAAAGCTGGCCAGACATATCAGAGACGTGGGAAGCTGTAAGGCATATATTCTTCCCGCTGAGGAAGATTCCGAGACTGCACTGCAGGAACTCCTCGACTGGAAGCCTGCAACGGATGCAGTGGCGAAGGTCAGCACAGCAGAAAAATATGAGGAAAAGCCTGCGGGAGAAGCAAAGTATCATGTGGTTGCCATTGACTGCGGCATGAAGCGCAATATTGTGCGGGAACTGGTGAAAAAGGGCTGCACGGTGACGGTCGTTCCATGGAATACCGGCGCTGAGGAGATCCTGGATTTAAAACCTGATGGAGTTTTTATCTCCAATGGCCCCGGAGACCCCACGGATGTGGGAGCTACCATCCGGACCATCAGAAGTCTGCTGGGCAAGGTTCCAATCTTCGGCATCTGTCTGGGCCATCAGATCATCTCGCTGGCATATGGCGCAAAAACTTATAAATTGAAGTTCGGACACAGAGGCGGCAATCATCCCGTGAAAAATCTGCAGACCGGTAAAATCGAGATCACTTCCCAGAATCACTCCTATGCGGTAGATACGGAGAGCCTTGCAGACACAGGACTGGAGATCACTCACACGAATCTTCTGGACAATACGGTGGAAGGCGTTGCCTGCAGAAAGGATCTGGTGTTCTCGGTACAGTATCACCCCGAGAGTGCTCCCGGTCCTCAGGACAGCAATTATCTGTTTGACATCTTTTTGAAAAATATGACCGCATGGAAGGAGGAAAAGCAGGATGCCTAAGCGTACAGATCTGAAAAAAATATTGGTGATCGGTTCCGGTCCCATTGTCATCGGTCAGGCCGCAGAGTTTGACTATGCAGGTACCCAGGCCTGCTTGTCCTTACGCGAGGAGGGCTATGAGGTCATCCTGTGCAACTCCAATCCTGCCACCATTATGACGGATGAGACCATCGCGGACAAGGTATATATGGAACCGCTGACCCTGGAGTTTATCGCGAAGATCATCCGTATGGAGCGTCCCGATGCGATCCTTCCCGGTATCGGCGGGCAGACCGGATTGAATCTCGCCATGCAGCTGGAGCGGAAGGGTATTCTGCGGGAGTGCGGCGTGGAGCTTCTCGGCACGAAGATCGAAAGTATCGAGCGTGCCGAGGACAGAGAACTGTTCAAGGAACTGTGCATGGAACTGGGAGAGCCTGTTCTTCCCTCCATCATTGCCGAGAGCATGGAGGAAGGCATGAAGGCAGCGGAGGAGATCGGTTACCCTATCGTGCTGCGGCCTGCTTTCACCCTGGGCGGAACCGGCGGCGGTTTCGCGGAGAACGAGGAAGAGTGCCGGGAGATCATGAAGAATGCTCTGGCTCTGTCTCCGGTACACCAGGTACTGGTAGAGAAGAGTGTGAAGGGCTATAAGGAGATCGAGTACGAGGTGATGCGGGATGCCAACGATACTGCGATCACCATCTGTAACATGGAGAATATCGACCCGGTGGGCATCCATACAGGAGACTCCATCGTAGTCTGCCCTTCCCAGACGCTGACCAACAAGGAGTATCACATGCTGCGTGACAGCGCCCTGAAGATCATCCGTGCACTGAAGATCGAAGGCGGCTGCAATGTTCAGTTCGCCTTAGACCCCAAGTCCTTCCGGTATTATCTGATCGAGGTCAACCCCAGAGTGTCCAGATCCTCAGCCCTTGCCTCGAAGGCCAGCGGATACCCCATCGCCAGAGTTTCCGCCAAGATCAGTGTAGGCCTGCGGCTGGATGAGATCCCGCTTGCCAATACACTGGCTTCCTTTGAGCCGGCACTGGACTATGTGGTCACCAAGATGCCCAGATTCCCCTTTGATAAATTTAATGATGCCAATAACTCTTTGGGCACCCAGATGAAAGCTACCGGTGAGGTCATGAGTGTGGGCCGAAACGTGGAGGAAAGTCTGTTGAAGGCCATTCGTTCTCTGGAGGTAGGTGTATTCCATCTTCATCACGCCAAATTTGACGGAGAGGATACGGAGAGCCTGAAGCAATACGTTCGCATCGGTACCGACGATCGGATCTATGCCATCGCTGAGCTGCTTCGCAGGGAAACCGGTGTGGAGGAGATTGCCGCACTGACCGGCATCGACCGGTTCTTTATCGAGAAATTCCGAAACATTGTGGAGATGGAGAAGGTGCTTGCATCACATCCCTTCGATATTCCTATGCTGCTGGAAGCCAAGCGTATGGGCTTCTCCGACAGAGAATTGGGTATACTATGGAACTGTACAGCCAGAGAGATCTTTGAACTGAGAAGGAAAGAGCACATTGCTCCTGTCTACAAGATGATCGACACCTGTGCCTCCGAGTTTGAAAGTTATATCCCTTACTTCTACTCCACCTATGAGGAGGAGAACGAGTCCATCATTCTGGACAAAAAGAAGATCATCGTGTTGGGCTCCGGTCCCATTCGTATCGGACAGGGCGTGGAGTTTGATTACTCTACCGTCCATGCAGTCAAGACCATCAAGGAGTCCGGCTACGAGGCCATTATTATCAACAATAACCCGGAGACGGTGTCTACCGACTATACCACAGCAGATAAGCTGTACTTTGAACCGCTGTGTGTCGAAGATGTGATGAACGTCATCGAACTGGAGAAACCGGAGGGCGTTATCGCCATTCTGGGCGGTCAGACCGCCATCAATCTGGCAGAGCCTTTGATGGAGTACGGGGTCAAGATCATCGGTACGGACTGCGCTGCCATCGAGAAGGCGGAGAACCGGGATGCTTTTGAAAAACTTCTGCTGGATCTGCAGATCCCCCAGCCCATGGGTGTGGCAGTGACCAACATCGAGGATGGCGTGAAGGTGGCTGAGCAGATCGGTTACCCTGTGTTGGTACGCCCCAGCTTTGTTTTGGGCGGACGTGCCATGCAGATCGTCTCCAAGGAGAAGGATATGCGCAACTATCTTCGCACTGCCGTTGAGGTGGATGTGGATAAGCCTGTGTTGGTGGACAAATATATCCGCGGTAAAGAGGTGGAGGTCGACGCCATCTGTGACGGAACAGATGTATTCGTTCCCGGCATCATGGAGTTGGTCGAACGGACCGGCGTCCATTCCGGAGACTCCATCAGTGTTTACCCTACCTTCAGTATCTCCGATAAGGTGAAGGGAACCATCCTCACCTATGCAAAGAAACTGGGCTTAGGCATCGGAATCGTGGGATTGTATAATATCCAGTTTATTGTGGATGACAAGGAAGACGTTTACATCATCGAGGTGAACCCAAGATCCTCCCGTACCGTACCCTTCCTCTCCAAGGCAACCGGATATCCTTTGGCGGATATCGCTACCAGAGTCATGTTGGGTGTTACCTTGAAAGAGCAGGGAATTTTCCGGCTGTATCCGGAGGAACGTTCCAGATGGTGCGTGAAGGCACCGGCATTCTCCTTCTCAAAACTAAAAGGCATGGATGCATACCTCTCCCCTGAGATGAAGTCCACCGGTGAGGCCATCGGCTATGACACTACCCTCCACAGAGCAATGTACAAGGCTCTCATCGCTTCCGGAATCAAGCTGCAGAACTACGGAACCGTCATGGTGACCCTGGCAGACGAGGACAAGGAGGAGGCATTGCCTCTGATCAGACGGTTCTACGACATGGGCTTCAATATCGAGGCGACCATAGGTACCGCAGACTACCTGAAGGAGCATGGCGTCCGCACCAGGATCCGCAGAAAACTCAGCGAGGGCAGCGAAGAGATCTTAGACTCCATCCGCGCCGGCTATGTCAGCTATGTGATCAACACCAGAGCGATCCTGTCCGGTATCCACTATGAGGACGGTGTGGCAATCAGACGCTGCGCCATCGAGAACAATGTGACCATGTTCACCTCCCTGGATACGGTAAAGGTGTTGCTGGATGTTCTGGAGGAACAGACCATCAAGGTCAGCACCATCTTCTAAGCAGGGAATTGGTCAGGAGACCTTAAAAAAATATTTGTAAACACAAATTCAATATCCTTTGAAATACCGGCAGTATCAACCGCCGGTATTTTGTTGTGCAACGTCAGCTGCTCCGGATGAGATGGTTCTGCCCCCTGATTTTAGGCACTTTTACCAATTTTCAGCCCGACAATATTGTATGAAATTCAGTTGAGATACCGCCCATTCAATGATAAAATGAAATATTAGAAGGATAATAACAGGCATATCGCCTGAAAACGGGAGGTTATCATGAACAAGAGACAGAGAACAGGCAGAATCATGGGCCGCATGGTTACAATGCTGCTGTTGGCATTCCTGGTGATGACAGGGATGAAGCTGCAGGTGAAGGCCCAGGATGGCACAGCGGTGATCCAGGGTGATCCCAAGGTCGGCTCCACCCTGAAGGCAGTGCTGCAGAATTCCAGCTATTCCGGGACCTTGTCCTACCAGTGGGTAGTTGACGGCGGAGTACTTGGTATCGGACTGGGGAACTACAAGGTCCAAAGCTACACGCTGAAGACAACGGATATCGGCCACTCATTTTGCTGCCAGATCAAGGGATCTGGAGGAGAAGTCTGGCGGACCAATACCGTATGGTTGGAGCCGGATGTTCCTACACTGAAGGCGACTGCGGGCACAAACAGCGTGAGTCTGTCCTGGAGTGCAGTGACCTGTTCCACCTATTATGTGTACCGCAAGACTGCAAACGGTTCTTACAGCAGACTCACCTCGCTGTCCGGCACCAGTTATGTGGATAGTTCTGTTGCAAGCGGAACCACCTATACCTACACCGTCCGGGCCTTCGCAGGCATGAAGGAGGGCAAGGGACAGGAAGTAACCGTGACCACCGGGGGAGCAGTTACCGTTCCTGTACCCGGCACACCCACCAATCTTTCCGCTTCTGCAGGAGATACCACGGTAACGCTCTCCTGGAACAGTGTGAGCGGAGCCACTAACTACCAGATCTGCCGTTATGAGAATGGCAATTACACCCAGGTGGCAACCACGACCCAGACCTCATATACCATAAGCAATCTGACCAACGGTACCCGGGTTGGCTTTGCCGTGAAGGCCGGAAACACCTCGGGCTGGTCCGGCGCTTCCAATGTAGTATATGCAACACCCAAGGAGACGGAGATCACAGGACAGCCTGCATCCGTTACCGTAGATGCCGGCCAGACAGTTGTCTTCACTGTGACAGTAAGCGGTGAAGGACTCAGCTATCAGTGGCAGACCAGCACAGACGGTCAGAACTGGACGGAAGCTACCGGCCAGGGATCACGACTTGCAACCTATGTGGTTACCCCGACCCTTGCAGATTCCTACAAGACGAACTACTATCGCTGCGTGATCACCGACGGAAAGAAACATACCTTTACCAGCAATGCGGCAACCATGACGGTCAATAAGCAGGCACTTTCCGGTGCACTGACAGCCACAGCAACCACTGCTGACCCGGGTGATCTGATCACCTTCACCGCGAAAGCTTCAGGCGGCGACGGCAACTATCAGTACAAGTTTATCATTAACGATACTGCCAATGACAAATGGTATAAGCTGCAGGACTACAGCTCCAACAATACCATCCAGTGGACTGCAACCACCGCCGGTACCAAGCGCATCATGGTAGACATCCGGGACGGCCAGGGCAACCAGGTCGGCAAGAATATTTCCGTTGTCGTAAGCGGTACTCCGGAGCTTTCCGCAAAGTTTACCGCCTCTTCCTATGAGGTAAACTCCGGCGATGTCGTGACCCTGACTGCAACGGCTATGGGCGGCAGCGGTAAATACAATTACAAGTTTATCATCAACGATAAGACCAACGATAAGTGGTATCGTCTGCAGGATTACGGAACCAATAACGTAATCAAATGGACGGCAACCACTCCCGGCACGAAGCGGCTGATGGTGGATGTGATGGATTCCCAGGGTCGAAAGTTCGGAACGAATGTGACGATTATTGTGAAATAACAGAATAGAATCAGGATGAGCAACAAAACTCCGGCTGCCGATGAAGCAGCCGGAGTTTTCTACTTGTTCTTTGTTACATATAGTTATCGCGTATTTCTTTTTCAATCAGGCGTTGTTGGTCAAGGAGAATATCGATGATTTTGTTGACGGTAATCAGTGTGGTTGAATTGCAACGATTGAGTTTATTGGCAAGCTCCAGATTGATAATGCTTGTCGTGTCGGCAAAGGGGGTATCCAGCAGAAAATAATCAAGATTTTTCTCAAGTGCATAGGATAT
>JAHBAA010000152.1 GCA_018385425.1 Acetatifactor sp. | reverse complement strand
GCTGGGAGGAACTTTAGATGGGAAACGATATGTTTGATATTTCCGATGATGCATGGGGAGAACCGTTAGAAGCGGTGAAAGAGTTTACCGACAGGGAGAATCCTCAGGAAGCCTTTGAGCGTAAATTCCGTGTGTTTCGGGACAATTGGAGAAGAACCTACTACGTCCTGGCCTATTACGGCATCGGCGGTGTGGGAAAGACAAGCTTCGTGAACAAATTATGCCGTGTGATTCGGCGTGTGGAAGGAAATGAGCTGCGTCTGTTGGATAAGATAGACTGCAGTTATATTCGTTATGATTTTGATTCCGTAAAATCCGGCACAGATAAATTGTCGATACTGTTGAGCTTCCGGAAACAGCTGCAGGAGCAGGATAAGGATTTTAAGTTCTTTCGCTTCGATTCTGCAGTCCTGCTGTATGGCAAGAAAACAGGCAATGATCTGGAAAAGGACGAGATGACCAAGACGATACTGGAGGGAAATCCATGGCTGGACACGTTGGTCTCCACTGTGGGCGCTCTTCCGGTGGTGGGCTGGGTATCCAATGTGATTCAGGCCATCGACAAGTCCTCTGCCATTGTCAGGGAATCTGTGGGAAGGCAAATGGATGAGACCCGCTATCGCCAACACCTCAATGAGATCAACTGTCTGGAGCCTTCTGAGCTTCTGGGAAAGCTTCACGAGTATTTCATCCTGGACATGCGCTACAATATGCAGCAGATCGCAAAGAAGCCGGTCATTGTTTTTCTGGACACCTACGAGAAATATATCGACACGTTGAATCGTGAGGTAAAGACGATCACAGATGATTTTTGGCTGAGAAAAGGCAGCCGCTCTGTGATTCGATCCATTCCCGGACTTCTCTGGGTGATCACCGGCCGGGAGAAGCTCTATTGGGAGGAGGACGACGACTGGGGAGAGGTGATCAGTGAGCGTCCACTGGATCAATTGAGTGAGGAGGAGAAGGAAGAGATCGCAAAGCAGCATCTGGAACAGCACCTTCTGGGGGATCTGAGCCGTAAGGATGCCATCGGCTTTCTGAAGAAAGCCGGGATCGTGGATGATGTGCTGTGCGACCTGCTGTATCGACTTACCAGCGGAACCCCTCTCTTTCTGGATATCTGCGTGGATACCTATCATGAGCTCTCCAGGCGGGGCGAAGTGCCCGATATCGGAATGTTTGGAGAGGATCTGACCGGACTTGTCAGCAGATATCTGTCCAATATGAATGAATCCAACCGGGAAATGGCATATTTCCTTGCCGGTCTGGGCAGCTGGAACGATGAACAGGTTTTTGAACTTGCACAGAAAACTACGGTGCTGCGCTGGTTTTCCCGGACCCGTTACGAAGAGTTTATCAACCATTCCTTTATTATCCGCAACCTGGACGGTTCCTATTACATGCACGAAACGGTACGCAATGCGGCAGTCAAAAACGCTGACCGGGAGATCTTTGAGGAGATCAGCCGACTCAAGCAGTCAATGCTGAGAGAACATGTGGAGACCGATCATTCACTGGATTCGAATGTGGTCTTTGCGGAATTTGTGGACTCTCTTACCCAGGGGCGTTGTTCCTATGATGATTTTTATCAGAGTCTGAAAACGATTCGGGAAAAACTGAAGGCACTGACCCAGGCGGGAGATCAGGCTTTTCTGCTGTCAGTCACAGAAAAATTATACCGCACGGCATCGAGAAGATTTCCGAGGACAGGGGTGGATTATCTTGTCCGCAGCGAGTATGCACAGGCACTTCGCATCAAGGGAGATTACAAGGAGGCTTACCGGATCGTGAGCTCCATTCCGTTGGAAAAAGTGCCCGACAAGCTGGAGGAATTGGAATGGATCACGGTCAAGGAGTATGTGTCAACGGTGTTCTTTTATTCCGGTATGCACCGGCAGAGCTTTGAACTGGATAAGAGCGTATGTGAGGCCAGAGAGAGGATCCTGGGACCGGAGCATCCGGATACCCTCACCGCACAGAGCAATCTGGCCAGCAGCTACTCACAAATGGGCGACAAGAGGAAAGCACTGGAGCTTCGGGAGCATGTATTGACTTACCGAAAGAGAATCTTGGGGGAGGAGCATCCCGATACCATAAAGTCTATGGGGATCCTGGCGATTTCCTATACAAACGTCGGAAGAGATCAGGAGGCATTGGAGCTCCGCAGACATGTCTATGAGGTGACTCTGCGTGCCTTCGGCGAGGAACATCCTTCTTCCCTGTCGGCCATGAGCAGTTTTGCGGATTCCCTGGAGGATGTGGGGGAATACGAGAAGGCGCTGGAACTGTACAGACAGTCTCTTGCGTTGAAACGAAAGCTTTTGGGCGAGCATCATCCCCAGACATTTACCACGATGAACAATATGGCGATCCTCTATGATGATATCGGGCAGCCGGAGAAGGCTCTGGAACTGAAGCAGCAAGTATTGGAGGGCAGAATCGAGCATTTGGGAGAGGAACATCCTGACACGATCAATGCCATGAATGGACTGGCCTATTCCTATGCCGGAATCAATAACCTTCAGAAAGCGTTGGAATTGACGGAGCAGGTGCTGAAGCTGCGCCGGAAGGTACTGGGAGAAGAACATCTCGATACGATAAGCTCGATGGCCTCTCTGGCTTATTACTATTCCAAATTACATCGGTATCAGGAAACAAAGCTTCTGGAGGAGAAGGCGCTGGAGGTCAGGATGCGTATTCTCGGAGCAGAGCACAAAGATACGATCAGTCTGGCGAGAAACCTTGCAATCACTTATGATACGCTGGGAGAGTATCGCAAATCCTATCCGCTTTGGGAACAGGTGGTCTCCTACAGGCGTAAGACCCTGGGCGATACCCATCGGGATACATTATCTGCCATGGACGGTCTGGCGAAGAGCTATGAGAAAGCAGGAGAGAACACGAAGGCACTGGAAGTGATGAAAAAGCTTCGGGAATTATCCTCCGGGCAATCTTCCTTCCGATCCACAAGCTACAAAAATTATTCCAAGCTGATCAAAAAGTGAGCCGGTGGGGACGGTGTTTTTGGCTCCTATTTCTGTCCCTTGTGGCTTTCTGGGCAATTGCAAACCGCCGGTTTACAGATTGACAAGTCCGATTGCTGGTCTGCAACTGTTTTTTTCGCTATGATAAGCGTGTTCGAACAAAACAGTGAGAGATCAAGGAGAAGAGAAAAATGATTATTGCAGACAAGATTATTGACGAGAGAAAGCGAAACGGTTGGAGCCAGGAGGAACTGGCAGATAAGCTGCAGGTGTCCAGGCAGTCTGTGTCAAAGTGGGAGGGTGCCCAGTCCATTCCGGATATCAATCGAATTATCCAGATGGCGGAATTGTTCGGTGTATCCACCGACTACTTATTAAAGGACGATGCTTCCAGAGGCAATGAAGTGATTCCTGTGATGGAGGCAGAAGAGGGAAAGGGAAGAATTCACAAGGTTTCCATGGAGGAAGCTTCGGAATATCTGCGGATTCAAAAGCACTACGCACCGGTGGTTGCATTGGGCGTGTCGCTCTGTATCCTCTCACCGGTGCTTCTGATCGTGCTGGCAGGGTTGTCTGATAGCAACCTTTTCGGAATCAGTGAGAATCTTGCAGCCGGTTTAGGCGTAGTTACCCTGCTTGTCATGATCGCAATTGCGGTATACGTATTTATCAATTATGGAAGTAAAGTATCAAAATATGAATTTCTGGAGCAGGAAGAGATCGATACCGCTTACGGTGTGGACGGCATGGTAAAAGAAAAGAAGAATGCGTACGAAGCAACCTTCAATCGTTGTATCGGCATCGGCGTGGTGATGTGTGTGCTGTGCTGTGTGCCTTTGCTGATCGCTGCATTTCTGGAAGCAGAGGATTACATCATTTGTGCGATGGTAGGCGTGCTGCTGGTGATCATCAGTGCTGCGGTGAATCTGTTCGTCCGGGTCGGAATGGTTATGGGCAGCTTTCAGTGTCTGCTCCAGGAGGGCGATTATACCGTTTCCAAGAAAAGAAGAAATCCGGTAACCCAGAGAGTGGCGGGAATCTATTGGCTGCTGGCAACAGCACTTTACCTGGGGATCTCCCTTCCCACAGGCAGCTGGAATACGAGCTGGATCCTCTGGCCAATCGCCGGTGTGCTTTTTGCAGTGGTGATGACGATCACCAATATGATCGTAAAAGAGTAACAGGAAAAGTTTTTCTATGTGAATATTGTTTCGATGTCTTCAGGATGATACAATGATCTTGAAGACATTTTTTTGTGGAGGGGAGGGAGCCTTTTGCTGCGTGTGATAAAGAGGATACTCGGCTGGACCGGGGCGGTGATCGCCGTGTTGTTATTCGTGGGGATGTTTGCAAAGAATCCCGCGTCCGATGAGGAGCCAAAGGAACAAAATATTGTCAGCTCCACATCTGTTGTTTCGCAGGAGTCGGTTGTCTCTTACAGTGTGGAGCAGGAGGCAGTTGTCTCTAACATTGTGGAACCGGAGTCGGAGACGGATCCTTCGGATGCGGAACCGAATGAGTCAATCAGCAATTTCTCCATCCATTTTATCGATGTTGGACAGGGGGACGCAACGCTGATTCTGTGTGACGGTGAGGCCATGCTGATCGATGCAGGGGGATTTGCCTCGGGCACATCTGTCCAGCTGTACTTGAAAAAGCAGGGAGTCACGAAGCTGAAACTTGTAGTGGGAACCCATCCGGATTCAGATCACATCGGTGGACTGGATGTGATACTGACGAAGTTTGACTGTGAGACAGTGCTTTTGACCGATAAAGTCAGTGACAACAAGGCATATCAGGAGGTCCTGGACGCGTTAGCCTACAAAAACTATCAGATCACGGTGCCAAAATGGGGTGATTCTTACACGCTGGGCAGTGCCGTCTGTAACGTGATCGGGCCCATTGATCCGGATGAGGAGGACAGAAACTCTTCCATTGTCTGTAAAGTGGAATATGGCAACACATCCTTCCTGCTTTCCGGTGATGCGGAGGCGGAGGAAGAGAGACAGATTGTGGAAACCGGAGCAGATCTCCGTGCCACAGTCTATCATGCAGGACATCATGGGAGCAAAACCTCTTCCTGTGACGACTGGCTGAAAGCCATCTCCCCGGAGGCGGTCGTCATCAGCTGCGGTGCAGATAATCCTTACGGACATCCCCATGGGGAAACATTGGCAGCGTTCAGGCAACTTGGAGCGGATGTTTATCGGACGGATGAACAGGGGACTGTTGTCGTCATCTCTGACGGAGAGCGCTTATCCTGGAGCTGTGATCCATCGGAAACCTGGTTGTCGGGAACAGTGTCAGTCAATGCATCCGAGACCGTCTCTTCCATGGAACCGGAGGAGTCAAAAGAGGATACGATATACACCACGGAACCGGAAGAGTCAAAGGAAGAGGCCGAGGCGCAGGTCACCTATGTCCTGAACAAGAATACAAAGAAATTTCACAAACCCAATTGCAGTTCTGTCACTGACATCAAACAGAAGAATCGTCTGGATGTGGATCTGACCAGAGAAGAAGTCATCGATATGGGGTATGTGCCCTGTAAGCGATGTAAACCGTAGCACACATTCGAAAACTTTTTGATGATTCATTTGAATAAATGGAAGCATTGTAGTATAATAAATTCGAATCGAAAAGTTTACTTCTGTATGGGAGAGTACTCTATGGAAGATGAACTTTTCCGAATTACAGATCAGAATGGAGGACAATGAAATGGCAAACAAGTATGCAGGTACGCAGACGGAAAAGAATTTGATGGAGGCTTTTGCAGGAGAATCTCAGGCGAGAAATAAATACACCTATTTTGCTTCTGTGGCAAAGAAGGAAGGCTATGAGCAGATGTCTGCAATCTTTCTGAAGACCGCTGACAATGAGAAGGAGCATGCCAAGATGTGGTTCAAGGAGCTTCAGGGCATCGGCGACACTAAGGCAAACCTGGCTGCTGCCGCAGACGGCGAGAATTTTGAGTGGACAGATATGTACGAGGGCTTTGCAAAGACTGCTGAGGAGGAAGGCTTCCCTGAGCTTGCGGCAAAGTTCCGTGCGGTAGCTGCCATTGAGAAGCATCACGAGGAGAGATATCGCGCACTGCTTCAGAACATCGAGACAGCACAGGTATTTGAGAAGAGTGAAGTGAAGGTGTGGGAGTGCCGTAACTGCGGTCACATTGTGGTAGGAACCAAGGCACCCGAGGTCTGCCCTGTCTGCAATCATCCCCAGAGCTATTTTGAAGTACATGCTGAGAACTATTGATGATCGTCTGATGATTGAGGAAAACCTGTTATGATTTCCTATAAATGTGAGTTCTGCGGAGGGGAGATGACCATTAGCCCCTCCGGTGACTGCAAATGTGGGTATTGCGGCTCGAAAAGTAATTTTTCAGATGCTCAGCTGCGGGAATATCGTGAGTTTCGAAGAAATATGCTGCTGTATCTGTCAGCGGTGACAGAGAGAAGGAGCAGCCCGGAGGAGGAAGAGCTGCTGTGGGAGAGAGCCGGCTGTGAAACCTTTGTCACGGAGGATGGCAGACCGATTCAGGTAAACTATCTTTTTCGGGCCGAGGAGGACGGCATAGAGATGTTTTTTGCCAAAGGGGCAGTGCTCTATGTTTTTCCCAAGGAATTTGGCTATTTGAGCGACCAAATGCTTCAGAATATCAACCTGGTACAGTACCCAAGTGCTGATATGAAGGGCTTGTCCAGGCTGATTCCCACGCTTTCCGCCAGACTGAAGCTCTCCAATGGGGGTGTGCTTTTGGCTTTTCAAAGAGAACCTGCTTTCTATCCCTTAGGCTCCTTTGGCTCTCTGCCATATGAGCATGCGGCGTGGATCCTGTCCAGACTGGAGAATCTATGCTGTCTGTTGGAATACAGCGGGCTGCGGCATAATGGAATTACACCGGATGCTGTGTATATCGATCCCATCAATCATGAGGCAGCACTGTATGGCGG
>JAHBAA010000151.1 GCA_018385425.1 Acetatifactor sp. | reverse complement strand
TGACCGAGGGAATGTGCAATGTTGCGTATCACATCCTCTTTTCGGACGGCAGTGAAAGCATCCTGAAGATCGCCGCAAAGGACAGAAGCGGCAATACGTCCAATGAGATCGGTCTGATGGAGGCAGAGGTAACCGCCATGCAGCTGGTCAGAGAGCACACCCGTATCCCTGTTGCGAAAGTATACAAGTATGACACGTCCCGGACGATCTGCGACGGAGATTACTTCTTTATGGAGAAAATGTCCGGAGAGAGCCTTTCTAAGATCAGAGATACGCTGTCCGGGGAGGAACAAACCAAGATCTATGAGCAGATCGGAAAGTATTCCCGGCAGCTGACTGCCATCGAACATCCTTCTTTCGGGATGCTGGGGGACAGCAGCAGATTTTCTTCACTCTATGATTTCGTCCGGTACCTGCTCCACAATCTGATTCGTGATGCGAAGAACAGAAACATTGATATTTTGTATGATGGCGATGAGCTTCTGGATTCCCTGGCGGCAGATCGGCGGGCCTTTGAGACAGTGGAGCATGCCACCCTGATCCACTGGGATATGTGGGAGGGCAACGTTTTTGTGGAGAATGGCAGAGTGAGCGGCATCATCGACTGGGAGAGAGCCATGTGGGGGGAACCCTTCATGGATGACCGCTTCCGGTATCATAATCGAAATCAGGCGTTCCTGCGAGGCTTTGGTCAGACTGCTTTTTCAAAGGAGGAGGAAAGGAGGCTGCGCTGGTATGATATCCTTCTCTACCTGACCATGATGATCGAGGTGTTTTACCGGGGATATGAGGATGACGGTCAATACAGATGGGCCTGCGGGATGCTGAAGGAAGTGTATGATTGACAGCGATCACTGTGAGGAGGCGGAAGGGATCCTGAAAGCTTTGACTAAAACGACGAAAGGGGATGGTTCGATTTGATCGAGCCATCCCCTATTATGAGGTGCGGGAGCTTGTTTTATTTGCTCTGTGTCGTTTCGGGCTTGTCCTTGGGAAGGACAATGTTTAATAGGATGGCGACAATGGCGGCGGGAACGATGCCGGAACCGCCGAATACCAGCTGCACTGCCTGAGGAGTCTGAGCCAGGATCGCAGTGTTGGCACCCATACCGTAGCCAAGACCCAGGGAAACTGCCACAATGGTCAGGTTTCTGGAAGTCAGAGGCTCTCTGGTGATCAGCTGGATACCGGAGACCACGATGGAGGAGAACATCATCACGGCTGCGCCGCCGAGTACTGCCTGGGGCATCATGGATACCAGTGCACCCAGCTTCGGAATCAGACCACAGAATACCAGGAAGACAGCACCGGTAGCCAGAGCGAAGCGGTTGACGATCTTGGTCATGGATACCAGACCTACATTCTGGCTGAAGGAGGTATTGGGAAGCACACCGAAGATCGCTGCGATACTGGAACCGACACCGTCACACATGACACCGCCTGACAGCTCCTTGTCGGTTGCCTCCCGATCCATGCCGCCTACGATCACACCGGAGATGTCTCCCACCGTCTCCACCGCAGTCACGATGAACATGATTCCTACGGGGATAATTGCCCGGAGATCAAACACAGGCTTGATGGGCAGCAGCTTGGGGATGGCGAACCAGTCCGCGTCAGCTACCTTGCTCCAATTCAAAACCCATGCCTTGGTGTACTCCACACCGTCGGCGGTAACTCCGGTGGTGGGAAGCACCAGCCCCATGATACCGGCTGCAATATAGCCTGCGATGATACCGATGAGGATGGAGGAGGAACTTAAGAATCCCTTGGTGCCGTGCTTCAATACAAGGATCACAACCAGCACGAAGAGACCAAGCAGCAGGTTCTCCACAGAGCCGAAATCCTTGGCGGTATTGCCGCCGCCGAAGGAGTTGACACCCACGGAGATCAGGCTTAAGCCGATGGAAAGCACGACCGTACCGGTGACGATGGCGGGGAAGAACTTCCGCAGAGGCTTTAAGAAAAAGCCCAGCACAGTTTCAAACAGACCGCCGATGATGGAAGCGCCCATGATGGCGCCGTAGGCTGCCACACCGCCGCCCATGGTGGCAGCAACAGACTTAAATACCCCGATAAATCCGGAGGAGGTACCCATAATGATGGGAACCTTGCCGCCGATGGGGCCGATGGCAAACAGCTGCAGCAGAGTGATAAGACCGGCGATCAGCATGGCGTTCTGCAGCAGACTGATCTGCAGAGAAGCGAATTCCTCGGAGGCAATACCGCACACTCCGGTGATGATGAGCAGCGGAGTCAGATTGCCTACGAACATGGCCAGCACGTGCTGCAGGCCCAGGGGGATCGCCTGCTGTAAAGGCATTTTGCCTTCAAATCGGAAGGCTTCTTTCGATAATTGGTGTTTCATGAACTAACCTCTCTTTTGTGAATGTTGGATACTTCTATTTAACATGATGGAAGTTGTGTTTGTCAATGAAAAGGGTGTGGATTTTTGTGGTATAATTGTGAAGAGAGTGTGAAAGTCGTTGCAGAGAACGGGGTTGTCTGATATGATTGCCTTGCAAAAGGCCTATCCGGACTTGAATTGGAGGACGTAAGATGAGAGATTTTCAATATTATACACCCACGAAGGTGTTGTTTGGCAGAAATACAGAGGAAAAAACAGGTGCTCTGGTAAAGGAGACAGGTGCGAAGAAGGTATTGATCCATTACGGTACCGGCAGCGTGATCCGCACCGGTCTTCTGGATCGGGTGAAGGCATCTCTGGAGAAGGAGGATATTCCCTATGTACTGTTGGGCGGTGTTGTGCCCAATCCCAGACTGTCCAAGGTCTATGAGGGAATCGCCGTCTGCAGGAAGGAGAAGGTCGACCTGATTCTTGCGGTGGGCGGCGGCAGCGTCATCGACTCGGCAAAGGCCATCGGTTACGGAGCTCTGTATGATGGTGATGTGTGGGATTTCTACTGTGGAAAATGTAAGGCGAAGGAGTGTCTGCCCATCGGTGTCGTGCTGACGCTGGCGGCAACCGGCAGTGAGATGAGTTCTTCCTCCGTGATCACCAACGAGGAGGGCTGGCTGAAGCGGGGCTACGGCAGTGATCTGGGACGGCCGAAATTTGCGGTGATGAATCCGGAGCTGACCTTGACTCTGCCGGATTATCAGACTGCCTGCGGCTGTACGGATATCCTGATGCACACGATGGAGCGGTATTTTACGGGCGAAGCTTCCATGGAGATCACCGACAGTCTGGCGGAGGGGCTGATGCGGACGGTAATGCACAATGCCCTGCTTCTGAAGGAGAAGCCCTATGACTATGACGCCAGAGCGGAAGTGATGTGGGCGGGCAGTCTGTCTCACAATGGTCTCACCGGCTGCGGCGGTGACGGAGGAGACTGGATGCCTCACAAGCTGGAGCACGAGCTGGGCGGAATGTTTGACGTGGCCCATGGTGCCGGTCTGGCAGCAGTATGGGGCAGCTGGGCAAGGTATGTGTATCGGGACGGTCTGACCAGATTTCGCAGCTTTGCCCTGAAGGTCTGCGGCGTGAAGGAGGAGGGCAGCGACGAGGAGATCGCGCTCAAGGGCATCCTTGCCATGGAGCAGTTCTATCGGGCTATCGGCATGCCCACCAATCTGCGTGAACTGGGCGTGGAGCCTACAGAGGACCAGCTTGCGGAGATGGCCCGTAAATGTGCACTGGGCGTGGGCGGTGCCAAGGGAAGTGTGAAGGTTCTGCGGGAGCCGGACATGCTGGAAATTCTGCGGATGGCACTGTAGAAGCCCTGCGGACACTGTGTTTCCACCATACGGTCTGCAGCCAAATGTACACCGTATGGTGAGAACACAGTCCCGGAAAGCAATGAATAGGAAGTGAGGGAAGAAAATGATGTGGGTGATAATCATCGGCGGAATCTTTCTGTTTGCAATCGGAAGCCTGTTTTTTCTGGCCAGTCGATTCGGATCCTTCTCATGGATCAGAAAGCTGACCGGGGGCAGAAAGGCACTGTCCTATCTGGCAGGGTTGGCGGTGGTCCTGCTGGCGGGGACGGTGCTGACGGTTACGCTGGACTACATGAACACTGCCATCTGTATGCTGCATCTGACGGCGATCTGGCTGCTGGCAGAGCTGATCGGTTGGACCGCAGGAAAGGGAAGGGGCAAAAAGCTCTCTCAGGATAAAATCGGTGTTGCCGCGATCGTGGTGACTGCGGTTTACCTCTGTGTGGGCTGGTATCTGGCCCACCATGTGTTTGAACAAAGGTATGAACTGAATACGGAGAAATCCGTGGGAACCTTCCGCATCGTGGCGATGGCGGATGCCCATCTGGGAACTACCTTTGAGGCGGAGGAGTTTGAGAACGCAATGCGGGAGATCGCCGCACTGTCTCCGGATGTGGTGGTGATCGTGGGAGACTATGTGGACGATGCCTCCCCTCTGCAGACAATGATAGAGTGTACGGAAAAGCTGCCCCTGACGCAGCCGACCTTCGGGATCTACTATGTGTTCGGCAACCATGACAGGGGCTACTATGGCCCGGAGGGCCGGGGCTATGACGGGGACCGACTGGTGCAGGAGCTGGAGAAAAACGGGGTCCGGGTCTTGGAAGATGAAACCGTACTTATCGATGACAGAGTGTACCTCATCGGCAGAAAGGACAAATCATCGGAACACCGGGGCGGCAGAGCCACGATGGAACAGCTGACCGCAGGATTAGATGACGACAAATACCAGGTGGTCTTGGATCATCAGCCCAACGATTATGACAGCGAACAGGCTGCAGGCGTGGATCTGGTGCTTTCCGGGCACACCCACGGAGGTCAGATGATCCCTGTGAATCCGGTAGGTGTGTGGATGGGAGCAAACGACAAGACCTACGGACTGGAACAGCGAGGGGATACAAACTTTATCGTCACATCCGGCATCTCCTGTTGGGAAGTCAAATTCAAGACCGGCTGCAAATCCGAATATGTGGTGATCGATATCAGGGAGTAGGAAACACCTACTCCCCTTTTTATGCAGAAGACCGGGCAATATGGTCATAAATTTGTATATTTTGAATAAATACACAAAAAATTGAATATTTCCATTGCATTCCGGCGGAAAAGACTCTATAATAAGCAAATAATGCTTTACTGCGTTAGCACAGTAAAACAAAAAGGGAGGTTTGTTTATGAGTCAGACATGTATTTTGATTGTGTTTGTACTGTACCTGGGTATGATGCTGCTGATCGGACTATATGCCAACAAGAAGGGCAGCGGTAAGACTACCGATGACTTCTATCTGGGCGGAAGAAAATTGGGAGCACTGGTGACTGCGATGAGTGCCGAGGCTTCCGACATGAGCAGCTGGCTGCTGATGGGATTGCCCGGAGTAGCATATCTGTCCGGCGTGGCGGATGCAGGCTGGACCGCCATCGGTCTGGCACTGGGTACCTATCTGAACTGGCTGTTTGTTGCCAAGAGGCTGCGCCGTTACTCTATAAAGACGGGAGCCATCACGATTCCCGATTTCTTCTCCAAGAGATACCGGGATGAGAAGAATCTTCTGACCTGTATTGCAGCCATCGTTATCATTGTCTTTTTCGTGCCCTATACCGCTTCCGGTTTTAAGGCCATCGGCACTCTGTTTGAGAGCCTGTTCGGTGTAGAGTATCATGTGGCAATGCTGATCGGTGCGGC
>JAHBAA010000166.1 GCA_018385425.1 Acetatifactor sp. | reverse complement strand
TACTCCGCCTCCCCCAAGCTGACATGAAGGGGCAAAACATTCACCCGGTATCTCTCCAACAATTCTTTGGAAAGATCGCTGGTACTATCTGTGATAATTCGAATCATAGTTCTTCCTCCCATAGGATTTTGGTCATACATACCTCTACTATAGTACTTTTTGCCCAAAATGTCAGCAGAAATTTATCGCAAAAATACCGCCTGTCCCAAATGGGATAGACGGTAAAAGGTACCTGAAACCGAACCTCGGTACCGCAGTTTCCTGCAGGTTTTCAAGCAAAACATATTTTCATGTTATCCTTTTCTCTCCCTAACGCTAAACGCTCACATAAACAGACAACTGAACAAAAAATAAGAAACAAGCGCTGAACAAGAATGCTGAGCCCAAAAAGCTATCACTGTTTTGCTTCGGATCATTTGGAAGTGCAGGCGTGCCCGCGTTTGAAAAGAGCACGTTTTCTCCTGCGGACAGACTGTTTAGATGTCGACATCAAAGGTGACGGTCTGGTTATGTTTGTCAAGGGCCATCTGCATCTCCATAATCAGGGCAGAGATCCGTTCATACTCTTGCTTTACCACTTCCGGATCGAAATTGATGTATCGATACTCCGGAACTACATTTCGAGAAGCAAATCCTCTGTCTTCCCTGGTCTTAGGGAGCATCTTTCTCAAATTGTCCAAAACGTTTTTTCTTCGATTCAGCTGTGCCATCTTCACCAGAATCATATCTACACTCAGCACGTCCTCTCCCACAGAGACCTGTGCCGTTGCATTCGCCAGATTCACGGCGTGTTTGATGATTGCAATCTTCTCATCCAGCCGCGCCAAGGTGGCTGCCACTTCTGCAAAGTCAAACTTCGGAATCACCGGTTCCTCATTAATGGCTGCTACATAGGTACAGCTATCTGCCTCCAGTTTCTCCCAGTAAAGCTTATCCTCCTCCAGACTGCGAATCATTTTATTGGCATAAGCGGATGTCATTTTCTGCATAGCATATTTCTCCTTTCAAACAATCAATTGAATATGTCTCATCTGTTGATAGTTACATCCTACATGAAAATATGCCTTTTGTCATTGAACCGATAGTTTAATCCTACTCCGAAAAAAAGAACACCCTCGTCTAAGACGAGGATGTTCTCAATACTTGTATGTAATAATCTGGTCAGAATCACCAGATTGTCTAAGCTCGGCAGTGACTTGCCGGAGATCCATTTGTAGATCGCCTGCGGATTTTCAAATCCCATGACGCCCTGGACATCCTTCACTGTGTAGCCGTTGTCAGCGAGTAACTTCTTGATTCGACAGCCGGTCTCCTGCTGCCGGATCGAAATGTACATTGGTTCCATAGTTCTGCCTCCGTATCTTTCCATCCAAAACCGAAACAATCGCAACCTACCATCAACAGTGGTACATTACAGAATATCACCGACAACTGCTTCTGTCAACAGCTATTTGACATGCGTCCAACATTTTACAAAAGGCTCTGTCACCAACTTCGGCATTTTACTCTCATTCTTCTGTGATACTCAGACACTGATCCAGTGCTGATGCAATCCAGTCGATATCGCACTCCTGGAATGCCATAGGGGGACGCAGCTTCAGCACATTGCCATAATGTCCAGCCACGGAAGTCAATACCTGATGATCGCGAAGCAGTTCGATCAGATCCAATGCCTTCGCCTGATCCGGGGTCTTCTTTCCATCATTCTTGACCAGTTCGAAACCGATAAACAAGCCTGCACCCCGCACATCTCCAACTGACTCCGGATGTCTTGCTTTTACTTCATTCAGTGCCGTCAGAAGCTTACCGCCTACGATGCGGCAATGCTCCTGCAGCTGCTCTTCCTTGATGACGTGAAGCACAGCCTGGGCTGCTGCGATGGAGACAGGATTGCCCCCGAAGGTATTAAAATAGGGCAGCCTATCGCTGAACGCTGCCATCACTTCATGCCGGGCTGCCAAACCGGAAACCGGAATGCCGTTGCCCATAGGCTTCCCCATCGTAACCAGATCGGGAACGATGCCATGCCTTGCAAAACCCCAGAAGGAATCACCGGTTCTGGCAAAACCGGGCTGTACTTCATCGGCGATGAAGACCCCGCCATTTTTGTGGACCACATCAATGGCGGCCTTTAGGAATCCCACAGGGTTGGGATGGACACCATCAGAAGAGAAAATCGAATCGGCAAGAAAACAGGAAAGGGGATAACCTGCTGCCTGCAGTTCATCGATCTTCTTCTGCATCTCGCCGGCATACCATGCAGTGAACTCCTCGGGCGTACCTCCTTGTCTGTAATAATCCGGAGTGCAGATCAGCCTCACATTGGGAAGAAGAGGCTGCTCGCTTCCCAAAGCCGGAGAACAACCGGAGGTCAGAGCGCTGGTTCCATGATAGGCCTCCTGAGAGACGATGATACCTTTGCCGCCGGTATACTCCGCAGCCATCCTCAGAGCCAGATCATTTGCCTCCGAACCAGTACACATGTACATTATTTTATCGATCTCATCCGGAAGCAATTCCAGAATTTCCTCACTGTAGTCCACGATTCTTTCATGCAGATATCTGGTATGGGTGTTCAGCTGCTGCATCTGCCCAGTCACTGCCTCGACGACTGCCGGATGACAATGGCCGATACCCGCCACATTATTGTACATATCCAGATATTTTGTACCGTTGGCATCCCACAGATACTCTCCTTCTCCTCGCACCAGATTCACGGGTTTCCGGTAAAACAGCCGGTAGGCTCCGCCCATATACTTCTGTCTTCTCTGTACCAGTTCATACGTCTGCCCGTCCAGAAGATGACCGGTGGCATCCGTGTAACTGTTTGTATCCATAATACTTGATTTTGTTGCCATATTCATACACCTCCGTTTTACAGCCATTTATCGTATTTCTTCCACATAATGAATCGCTGCAATTTCCTGCAGTTCCCGTATCACTCTGAGATGATTCCTTCTGTGAGTCAGGTCAATCTTTGCTGTGAGGACTGCATCCTTACCCTGTAAGGGCTGTCGCTTTTGCTTCTCAACAGAAGAGATCTGGTATCCGTTCTGCTTCGCAAATTCAAAAAAAGATGACACTCCGGTCTCCTTATCCACTTCCAGATAAACTAACATCACTCTGGCATTGGCATCCACCTGATGACTGATATATGTCAAAACAGTCATCACGAAAAAAATAAGAAGAAATGCCAACAGCGCACCTGCCAGATAACCGCTTCCGATCATGATCCCAAGGCAGGCTGTCGCCCAGAGACTGGCTGCGGTAGTAAGTCCTTTCACATAATTTCTGCCGGTTACAATGATAGTGCCGACCCCCAGGAATCCGATTCCGCTGATCACCTGTGCCGCCAGGCGCGCCGGGTCACCGGTCTGAAACTGATACACCAGATATTCATCCGTAATCATTACCATCGCAGCCCCCAGGCTCACCAGCGCGAAGGTACGAATTCCCGCCGGCCGTCCGTGGGCTCCTCTCTCCAATCCAATGAGTGCCCCCAAAATCATTGCCAGAAATAAACGCAAAAGAATCGATACGGTAGAAAAATTCTGTACGGCATCCAAGAAGCTTCTCACAATTTCATTCAGCAAAAAACGCTCTGCATTATCCTGTCAGATAATTACAAAGCGTCTTTGCCTCTCTCTCCCGTGCGGATTCGGATATATTCTTCTACATTATAGATTGCGATCTTCCCGTCACCGTACTGTCCGGTATTGACCTCCTCCATAATGCTGTCCACCACCTTGTCGACCACTTCATCGGCCACGATGGTCTCGATCTTGATCTTCGGCAGGAAACCGATCTTATACTCATTTCCATTGTAGGACTTGATCGTTCCGTTCTGCTTTCCATACCCCATAGTGGTGACGAAATTCATGCCGTTGATACCGTTCTCGTCCAAGATAGACTTCACGATTTCCAGCTTCTCCGGTTTAATGATGATCTCCAGTTTTTTCATAGTATCATCCTCCTCGCTTGATAATCTTTATGTGAATTCCACCGCAACTTATGTAAATTCCATTGCAAAGTGAAAAATGTCACCTCGTGCTCGTACAATAAAATATTCAATCGGTCCCATATCTGTGATAGCAAACACATTCTCCTGCTGCAGGATCGGCATGTTGTCCGGTATCTCCAGAAGCTTTGCCTCCGAAGCAGTGGGAAGACAGGCCTCCAACCTCACCCACGTACAGATCGGGTGCGGCAAATGATACACATTGAGAAAAATATTGTTTGTTCCGTGGTAAGGCTCCACATGCTTCTCCAGTTCAGGTACGAATTTGTGTGGAATCACAGACACGCACACGGCGAATTTCTGCCCGCCGATTGTGCGCAGCTGTCGAAGCTCATACACCTGCTCCCCTCTGCCGATCTGCAGGATCTCCATTTCCTTCTCGGAGGGAGTTCGAAGCTCTACTGCCAGAATCGAACTGGTGAAATTCCTGGTTCCTTTATTCAATATTTCAGAAAACCCCAGAGAATTTTCATGCTTGTAAACCAAAGGATTGGGCCGCTTGGATACAAAAAAACCTTTCCCCTTGCAGGAATAGATGATCCCCTGAGATTTCAGTGTGGAAAGAGCACTTCGAACAGTATTTCTATTGGTAGAAAACATTTCTGCCAGTCGATTCTCGGATGGGATCCTGTCATTCTCTGAGAGATTCTTCTCCAGAATATATTTTCTGATATAAGAGATGATCTCTCTGCGTTTCGTTTCCACTTGATTGCTGCTCAAATCGTTCATTCAGTATGTCTCCTCTGTGATGAGTGAAATTTAACATGGTACCAAGTCGCTGTCAATCTTTTTTGTGAAGTTACTCGCGTTTTGTATAATTCGCACAATTCTTTTTTGAATGAGCCATAATTTCACGTATATTTTTGACAATTTCGTTATTTTCGCGACAAAACAATTGACACAAACCTGGTACCAAGTTAGAATGCAAGCAAGTTGAAGCAAGGGCGTTTCCTAAGACAGGAAATGCTCTTTTTTTTACAGATCAACAGAAGGAGGAAGTAAGTATGACCGAATCGAAAGAAGCCTTCCTGGAAGTAAAGCACATTCGAAAGACCTACGGCAAATTCACTGCCTTGGAGGAGATTAACTTAACCATTCACAAGGGCGACTTCGTCTGCATGCTGGGGCCGTCCGGATGCGGCAAGACGACACTTCTTCGGATCATTGCCGGCTTGGAAGCCCCCACCGAAGGACAGGTCTTTATTCAAGGAAAAGATGTGACAAAGCTTCCTCCGGGCAAAAGAAATTTTGGCATTGTCTTTCAGTCCTATGCACTCTTTCCGAATATGACGGTTCGTGAAAATATCGCCTTCGGGCTGAAAAAGAAGAAGCTTACCAAAAAGGAGATGGAGGAAAAGATCCGAAACGTCCTGGATCAGGTGAATCTGGCAGATCAGATCGATAAGTATCCTGCACAGCTCTCCGGCGGTCAGCAGCAGAGAATTGCTCTGGCAAGGGCTCTGGTAGTATCCCCTGATTTTCTATTGCTGGATGAGCCCTTATCCGCACTGGATGCAAAGGTACGCCTGAAAGTGAGAAAAGAGATCCGTTCCCTTCAGCAGAGATTAGGAATCACCACCATTATGGTGACGCACGACCAGGAGGAGGCGCTGACGATGGCAGATCAGATCGTCGTCATGAACAACGCATGCATTATGCAGCAGGGTACCCCGGTGGAAGTATATGATCAGCCGAACAATCCCTTTGTCGCTGACTTTATCGGCTCCATCAATTTCTTTCAGACGGATATCAGAACCAACGCCAACCTCACCACCGACAAAAGTCTGATGGAAAAACTCACGGAGCATCAGGAGAATATCAAGGCCTGTCGTCCGGAAGACATTGAGATCGTCCAGAAGAAGTCCTTAAACTCCTTTAATGTGCTTGTCCACGATATCGAGTTTCATGGTTACGGATACCGACTTTGGTTAGACCTGGGTGAAAGCGAGAACGCACTTGTAAATAATGATTATATCTCTGTAGATATGTCTGCAGATGAACTGGCAAGTCTCGGCATCCGAAAGGGGGACGAGATCTCCATTCGCTTCAAACGGGGAAAGCTTCATTACTTCCATCAGACCAAAAAACAGGCCAACGCCTGAGACAGGGGGTGTCAAACCTATGAGAAATCAAAATAGAAAGCTGCGGGCACCTGCCATTCATGTGGGCGATCTCGTCCAGAGAATCATGATACTTCTGATGGTTTTCTGGTTTCTGATCTTTTTGATCATGCCAATGCTTTTGATGTTTGGTCAGATATTCTCGGATGACCACGGGAACTGGGTTGGCCTGAAAAACTTTACAGATTATTTTCAGAATCCGCTCCTGCTGTCCTCCATCGGACACTCTCTGTCGGTATCCTTCTTTACTGCGACTGTGTCCACCTTCATTGGTCTTCTATACGCGTACGGTGTGACCAGAACCGGAATCAAATGGAAAAAGCTGTATCAATATCTGGCGCTGATTCCCATCTTCATTCCCACGATGGTACACGGTATGGCATTGATCTACCTGTTCGGCAAGACCGGTATTGTTACCAATTACCTGAACATCAACATCGGCTTGTATGGGAAAACCGGAATCATCATGGCACTGACAGTTTACTGTCTGCCTCAGGCCTATATGATTTTGTCTGTTGCCTTGGACAATGCTGACAATCGACTCTATGAGGCGGCAGAGGTGATGGGTTCCTCACCCGCAAGAACCTTCTTTCGGGTGACGCTTCCCTCCATCCGCTATGGACTGATCAACTCTTTCATCGTGTGTTTCACTATGAGTTTTACCGACTTCGGCGCCCCTGAGGTAGTAGGCGGAAGCTTCTCCGTCCTGGCAACCGACATTTACCGCCAGGTCGTAGGGCAGCAGAAGATGTCCATGGGAGCGGTAGTCGGTGTAATTCTGACGATACCGGCACTGATCTCCTTTCTCATCGACCTGATGATGAAAAAGAAAAACGAGAGAAATGAATTGTCCTCCAAGGCAGTTGCATTTCAGCCCAAAGCTTCCAAAAGCAGAGATCGTTTCTACCAGCTGTATTGCTCGTTGGTGGTACTGTGCTTCCTGATCTTGATTGGAACCGTTGCACTGTCGGCCTTCGTAAACGTTTGGCCCTATGACATGTCCTTCACTTGGAAACATTTCAATTTCGGTGCTGCTCTTCACGGAACCGGGGTCATCAGTTTTGTCAACAGCTTCAAGCTGGCTCTGGGAACCGCAGCACTCGGAACCATATTGGTATTTACCTTTGCTTACCTGATCGAAAAGGGGAAGACCTTCCGAAGACTCAGCGGCATCTGCAGATTTCTCTCCATGATGCCCATGGCTCTTCCCGGACTGGTTCTGGGACTGGGATACATTATGTTCTTCAACAAACCCTGGATCGAAATTCCTTTCCTGCATATTGCAGTGGAAAACAGTTTCTCCGGACTCTATGGAACCTTTGTGATCATGATCTTCTGTACGATTATCCACCTGTTCTCCGTCACCTACGTGACCGCCTCCACAGCGTTAAAGAAGCTGGACCGGGAATATGAGAACGTGGCAGAATCCATGAGCGTTCCCTTTTGGAAGGTGTTCTTTCGAGTTTCTCTCCCGATGAGCATCAACGCCATATTGGAGATCTTCATCTATTTCTTTGTGAACGCAATGGTAACCGTTTCCGCCGTCGTATTCCTGTACACGGCGGCAAGTAAACCCGCTTCCATCGCCATCCTGAATATGGATGACAACGGCGATTATGCAGCGGCAGCAGCAATGTCAATTCTGATCTTTTTAATAAATGTATCGGTACGAACCATTTATGAACTGGTGAATGCAGTTTTGGTCAAGAAGCTGGATCGCTGGAAAATAAAGAGTACCTGATGTTCAGAGTTGAAGAAAGAGAGGTAGTTATTATGAAAAAAACATGGAGAAAATACTTATCATTGGCGGTAGCGGCAGTACTGACCGCAACCACGCTGACAGGCTGTGGTGTGAAGTCTACCAACGTTTCGGAGCCCTCCTCCTCTGCTCCTTCGACCCCCGTGGTCGAGAGCGGCGAGCTGACAAAGGCAACCGAGGGCTCCATCACTGTTTATACCGCATTTGAAGATGATCAGATCGACAAGTATCTGACCTCCTTTAAAGAAAAGTACCCTGATATCAAGGTAGAGGTCATTCGTGAATCGACCGGTACCCTGATCGCAAAAGTCATCGCCGAGAAGGACAATCCTGTTGCAGATGTCATCTGGGGCACCTCCGCATCCGTTATGCTCCAGCTGGAGCCCTACGGCCTGATCACAGGCTATAAGCCCGAGAAGGCGGAGCTTTTGGATCCCAAGTTCTATGACAGTGCCAGCGAGGCTCCCCTCTGGACCGGCTGCGATGTGTATGAGACTGCATTTCTCGTAAACACAAAGGTCTGCGAGGATGCAGGGGTTCCCATTCCCACATCCTTTGCCGACCTTCTGAATCCCTGTTATAAGGATATGATCGTCATGCCCGACCCTACCTCTTCCGGAACCGGTATGCTGTCCGTAAACGGTATTCTGCAGATCATGGGTGAAGAGAAGGGCTGGGAATACATGAAGGCCCTCAACGAGAATATCGCCAACTACACCACCTCCGGTTCCAAGCCTGCCAAGATGGCTGCTGCCGGTGAGTGCGGAATCGGTATCTCCTTCGGATACAGATGCTCCACCCTTCTGGCAGAAGGCAACCCTGTGGAAGTAGTATTTCCTTCAGAGGGCTGCGGTTGGGATGTAGAGGCGAACTGCCTGCTCACCAAGTCTGAGATCAATCCTGCCGCATACACCTTCCTTGACTGGGCGATCTCGGATGAGGCAATGGCTTCCTATGCAACAGAATACCCCATTACCGGCCGTGGTGTCATCGGTGCGATCCCTACCGGCTACAGTGAAACACCTCTTGAGAACCTCTGCGATCTTGACCTTGCAAAGGCTGCTCTGGAGAGAGACGCCATCATCGAAAAGTTTACTCCTTTCCTATCAGGTAAGGAAGGGAAGTAACGCTTTTTTCTCCCCCTAACCGGGAAGAGATCAGACCTTGCGTCGATTGGGTCTGATCTCTCCCTTTTCAATATGATTTCTGTCTAGAGTAACCTTCTCTGCGTCAGCCCCAAGACAGCCT
>JAHBAA010000126.1 GCA_018385425.1 Acetatifactor sp. | reverse complement strand
CAGAAGCGGTGTAGAAACCGTCTGCGTCTGCCTGGGAGGAAATCTCCAGGGGCAGGTATCCGAGTACATCCTTGAACAGGTTGTCCACGCGGATCTGGATCGCTGCGGGACGTGTGCTGTCAGCGGTCAGGCGGAACTTCACAGAGAAGTTCGCAGGGCCCTGTGTGCCGAAGTCTACTCCTGCTACCTTCAGATAGGTTCCGTCTGTGATCTCAGAGAGAACCATCTCGTTGGGTCGGTCTTCCGCGATGGAAGCGGTGGTCATTCCTGCCAGCAGTGCTGCGTTCACAGCGCTGTTCTCCTGATAGGGATCCACGTACTTCAGCTGCTCTCTGCCTGCATAGGACTGCCGGATCTTGCCGATGGTGCCGTCCTCGCCCATGGTAAACTCATCGATACAGGTAGCGCGATACCCTTTTTCGATGCCCATGGCCTTCTCCAGCATTCTGGAGTGATAGGTTATATACCATCTGTCCCGGAACCGGAATACACAGTGATGGTTGTTGCCGTAGAGGCCGCACAGCTTGCCGGGATTCTCCAGAATCGTCTCCTTATAAGTGAAGGGTCCCAAGGGACTGTCACTTTCCAGGCATGCGATCTCTGCGTTGGTAAAGCCGTACTTCTTCGTGCCCTCTGCGTCCACCTGCCAGTTGGTGCAGTAGGTGTAATAATACTTGTTGCCGGCCTTGTGGATACCTGAATCCTCAAACAGATAAGGGATGTCGATTGCGATCGGATCACCCTTCAGGCTGATCATATCATCCCCCAGTGCCACGCAGCGGCCGGTTCCCGGAGCAGAGACCTTGCCCTGAGGAACACCGCCTCCGAAATACAGATATCCGTTGCCGTCGTCATCCACCAGCACAGCCGGGTCAAACAGCCAGAGAACATCCGCACAGTTTGGAGTATTTCTGGATACCAGCTCGTGACCGATGGGGTCTGTGAAGGGGCCTGTCGGCGAATCTGCGGTCAAAACGCCGATCCCGCCGCCGGAGTTGGCAAAATACAGGAAGAATTTCGGTTTTCCGTCGATCTCCTTCCAGGCTGCCGCAGGAGCCCAGGAATTGCCTGCCCACTTGGCAGCACCGCCCTTGCCGGCCACCTGAATGCTGCCGTGATCGGTGAAATTCACCATATCATCGGTGGATACCACATTTAAGGAACGGATCTGACCGTAGCTGTTCTCCTTGATATTGTTGGCGGCATCATACTCGAACGCATCTGCCGTCATGTAGAAATAGACTCTGTCCCCGTACACCATGGCATAGGGGTCTGCGCCGAAGCGCTGTGTCATGATCGGGTTGGTATCCTCCAAACCCTTGAAGCTCTTTACTTTGCTCATTTTCTGAAAATAGGCAGTCCAGTCAACGGATTCCTCCTCCGCATCGGATGATGCGTCCGTGCTTTCCGGCTGACTGACACTGCTCTCCTCCTGTTGAATTGTCTGTGGTGCGGAAGACTCCTCTGTCTGCCCGCCGCAGGCGCAAAGGCCTACCGAGAGCAGGAAGAAGGAAAGTCCGCACAGTATCTTACGCCTCATAGCGCAGTGACCTGAAAGTTGCCTCACCGCAGTAGTCCTCCTCAGCAACCGCATACATACCAACGGTGCAGCCCACGAAACCTCCTGCCACCTCTGTGGAGAGATTCCGAACATCGATATTCTCCGCCAGCGCCGTCTGCCTGCCGTCTGCAACAGCGTACATTGCACAGGTTAGACCGGTCACCGTAAAGAGCAGACTGATTTCACCGTCTGCAGATACGTCCGCATTGCCGATGATCTGATCCTCACCGTTCTGACAAAGGATCACCTGACAGTTCACCTTGCCGGAACCGATATTGGAAACCTCGGTGCGCAGGTGATAGGTGTTGCTCTGCACATAAGCCATACCCGCGCGTCTTCCGTCCGTGAGATTATCGGTGGCAAGCACCACCTCTGTCTCAAAGCTGTGATGCTGCTGTCTGATGCAGACGTATCCGGGACGATCCTGGTCCTTTAAGGTAACGCTTCTGAAGGCCAGCTTACAGCCCTCCTCATCCAGACGAACGATCTCCTTCTCGGAGTTGCGCAGTACCATAAACTCATCCCCCAGCTTCTTCATGGAAGCAAAGCGGTAGGTACGATTGCTGCCGGGAACACAGTTTGCAGAAGTGTCAAAGGTATCGTCGTTCTCAGGAAGCCACTCAGGAAGATCGATCTCCACCTCATCGGTCAGGATACCAACGCCGGGATTCACTACCGGCCAATCGTTCTCCCAGATCACCTTTGCCAGGAATGTCTCGCGACCCATCGTGGTGTAGCCCTCCAAAGGACGGACAGCCAGCATTACCATATACCACTCTCCGTTTGGAGTCTCAAACAGATCTGCGTGTCCCACATACTTGATGGGGTACTTCTGACCCAGATGTCTGTGGGTCAGAATCGGGTTGCAATAGTTGTTCTCGTAAGGTCCGAAAATATTCCTGCTGCGGCAGACAGATACGGCATGCTCAGGACCGGTGCCGCCCTCCGCGTGCATAATATAGTAATACTCACCCCTCTTGTAGATATGAGGTCCTTCCGGCCAGGGCACCTTCTTCATGGCACCGTTCCACACGTTGTGAACCTCACCGATGAGTTCAAACTTCTCGATGTCTACCTCCTGGATCCAGATATAGTAATCACCGTTGTAGGAATACCCCTCCGGATTGGGATGCGTGCCGATATAATAGCACCTGCCGTCCTCATCAAAGAACAGGCTGGGATCGATTCCGTCTGCACCCTTCAGATAGTGAGGCTCAGACCAGGGTCCTGCCGGATTGTCGGCTGTGACGATATAATTGCCGCCGAAGGATACGTTGGTACAGATCACATAGTACGTACCGTTGTAGTATCGCATGGTCGGTGCAAACAGACCTGCGGAATGTCCTGCATTCGGCAGCGGCAGCTGAGACTGTCTGTGCATAGCGTTGCCGATCTGCTCCCAGTGCACCAGATCTCTGCTGTGCATGATGGGAAGTCCGGGGAAATAGGCAAATGTGGAATTGATCAGATAGTAATCTCCGTCTACTGCCAAGAGGGAGGGGTCCGGATAAAAACCGGGCATAATGGGATTTTTTGCAATAACTGACATCTTATCTTTCCTCCTGAATTATTCTTCGGTAAATGCGTAAAACGCGGGCTTGATCTCGCCGTTTTCGTCAAAAAGCAACGGGCACTGGCTCATCTTCTTCGTGCTGCCTCCGCCTACATTGGATGTATTCTGGAGCCAGGAATACTTGTCCGTGGTGCCCCAGAAGGTGATGCCGGAGACATTGACTCCCTTCTCCTTGATCTGATTCTTCATCACCATGGCCAATACCTTATATCTCAAGTACTGCTTCTGATACTCCTCTTCCTTGGCCTCATCACTGCCATCGTAGCTGTCCCTGGCCTTGATGTCCCATTCTGAGATATTCACAGCGCCCACGATGGAAGAATACTGCTCGATGGCATACTGGAACATATTAAAGCTGGGCTCCGTCATGTCATAGTGGGCCTGCATTCCCATCGCATCGATTCTCGTACCAACGCCGGGCTCGCCCTCACGCTCCTTGATAGCGGTAAGCAGCTGCGTGATCCGGGTGATCTTCTTGCCGTCACACTCGCCGTAATCATTGTAGTACAGCTCCAGATCGGCGGGCGCGTACTTGTTGGCGTAAATAAATGCGTTGATGATGAACTCATTGCTCTGGTACACATGCCACCAGCTGGAATTGCTGCCGTGTCTGTCCTCTGACAGAGACTCATTGGGATTTTCTTTATCCGTGCGGTAGATCTCCGGCTGTCCGCCGATGGCCTCATTGACCACATCCCAGCCGTAGAACATATCCTTGTACTTGCTGTCGGGACCGGTGAAATGTGTCAGCATGGTGCGGATGTACCACTCCAGCCGCTTGTTCATGGTATCCTTGTCCACATACTCCTTATTCTTGTCGTAATCCACATGGAAAAACCACTCGGGAGTCTGTGCATGCCACAGAAGCACATGCCCCTTCACCATGATCTTGTCATCCGGATGCTCCTGATTCCAGTCGTACACCTTATTCAGCATTCTCTCCGCTCTGGAGTAATCCAGCCTGGGCACAATGATGGTCTCACCGTTTAATTCAGCCTCCTCCGTGCCGGGACATCTTCCCACACTGTAGCCCACCATAGCATCGGGCTTCAGCTCATTGCCGAAGGTAATGGCATTGAAATGGGTGGTAATGATCTCCCAGACCTTGGGATCGTTCATCTCTCCCTCCGTGGCAGCACAGCCTACCCTGCAGCCGAAATTCTTTAATACGGCCTCCTTTAGGATCGGGGTCTCCTCCTGAACTTCGCTCGCCCCGGAAGTCTCCTCCGCCTCACTGTCGACGGATGCCTCGCTCTCCTTGGTCTCACTGCCCTCAGAAAACTCCTGCACCGATTCACTGCTTTGCTCCGATACCACACTGCTCTCCTCCGGGTTCCCGCTGCCGCAGCCTGCCAGAGAAGCGGAAGCCATCGATAAAGCCAACAGTGCCATCAAAAACCTCTTCTTCATTGGTCAAAACCTCCATAGTTTGATGCTTTCATTATACACAATACACTTGTCTTAACGCATGATATTTCTTGCGATTTTCCCTCTAACTTTTGCTCACTTTGGCAAACCGGAGAGGACACAGCGATTCCGCTTACGTTTATCCGACACCGTCGGACACGCTTTCGCAGAAGAGTCGCTGCGGCGCAGCCTTCCCGCTGCGTACCTTCCTTGTTCGGGATAAACGTTATACCGTGCTTGATTTTCGGAAAGAACCGTGCTATGATAAATACAAAGCATATTTTCTACATGCGCGGACACATCTTGCGTGCCGCAGCATTCCAGAAGGGGATCTCCCTGTCGTGCAGACATTTCTATTGATCGGAAAATTCATGCTTTTATCACACATTTACAAAAGCAGGAGTTCTCCGAAGTGACTCCTGCGCTG
>JAHBAA010000107.1 GCA_018385425.1 Acetatifactor sp. | reverse complement strand
TCGCACCAGTCATAGAAATACTCCCGGCGGTGACGATACAGAGGCAGGAAGACGCGGTACAGCTCATAGAATTCAAATAATCCCGGCAAGTGGTAATATGCGGTTTTCTTCTCACCTGGCATGTTCAAACCTCGCCCGCATCGAATGAACTAAGGATTTCCCTTTGGGTACCGCAGCAAGACGTTTGCTGATATATTCCCGCATTCCGGGATCAGTACAATAGATGTAGCAGCCTTTCATGCCTCTGGTCATAAGAGTACGGTAAGTGTTTTTGATGATTTCATCCGCACGCTTGAGAGCTTCTTCAGGGTTTTCCTTATACATCTTCTTGATCCCCCTCAGCGACTGGTCTGTCTTCGCCCGTTTCGTAAAGTCAGTGACCACGTGACCGTTCTCATACCGGATATCATCTCCGATGATCACTCCGACATAATCAAATTCCAGTCCCTGTGTTGTATGGATGCAGCCTGCTTCATTGACCGAATTCTCACTGATCGCAAACGCCTGTCCATCATCAAGATTCCAGCTTATGCCGAACTCTCCGATCTGTATATCATGAAAACTGCTGTTTTTTCTGCTTTCCGTTGGCCAATTCCAGCAATAACCTGCCAGAATTCTTGCACGATTACTTGCCTTGTTTTTCTCGATAATGATCTTTTGCAGATCAGCCGGGTTCTCACAAAGCTTGACCTCATAATCAAGACCGTCCAGATTGAAGTTCGCAGTTTCACGAATCTCCAGCAGATCATCGATCCAGGCCAGATAACCGTTTGATCCGTTGCATCTGAACTGGGAAACAAGCTCCATTTCTGTCACCTCTGAGCCTTCTTCCATTGCCCATTTCCTGATCTCATCCACCGAACCGATATCATCCATGGTGACTCGCTGACTTTCATCAATGAAGAACACGGAACAGCCGGCTGCATGTATGATCTCCTTGATCTGGTTTTCTCCCTTGTTGTGAAACATGCCGGATTTTTCATTGAGCCGGTGAGCTTCGTCCACCAACAGGGTATGTATCATGTTGTTCCCGACATCCGTGTACATCCCGGAGCCTTTAAACATATTATCCACACTGCTTTTCTTGACCTTGCCCTTCAGCTTGGCGACATAAACCTGCCTCGGGGCACTATTCTTGGAGACATATTGCACAAACTGTCCTCTCTGCGTCAGCTCTGCCAACAGCCGTACTGCAATGACACTCTTTCCCGTTCCGGGACCGCCCTTACAGATCACGGTACGTTTCTTATGATCCGTTTGACATTTCGTCGAAAGCTTAATGATCTCTTCATAAACAACACGCTGTTCATCGATCATAACAAATTCTTCATTTCCCTCAATCATGGAAGCTATCGAATTTTGAAGACTCTTTGACGGACGAATAACGCCGTGGTCGACCATGTAAAGGATCTCTTTTTTGTCACCGGTCTTCACAGATTTTTTGATAAATTCTCTCAGGTCACTGACCTGACCTTTTGTAAAAGCCGGTGCTTCGGAGGTGTACGCCTGATACTGGTTATCGTCCAACGGATCGTTATCCTGACGGATGTAATTATGAAGGAAAGCGCAGGGTACGAGATTCACATGCCGATCCTGCACCGCAGCATTATAATCCGTGATCAACTGTGCATAGGACCAAGCCTGGTAAGAAGGATGAACCACCTTTCTCACTGCGCCTCCGGTGTATGTTTCCACCAGGGCCTCGGTGTTTTCCACTTTGTCCAACCTGCTCCATTGTTTTAGCTCTACAATGACCATGTTGGGATTTCCGCTTGCATCATATCCCGAGATCATGAAATCAACCCTCTTTGCTGTCTGCGGAATATTATATTCAATTGCGACACCGGCGTCAGCGGGAATCTCAGGATCATTCATAACCTTATACATATACTGCATGGAGTTCTCCCAGGAGAGGAACTCGTTGGCGACCGTATGTTTTCCCATTTTCGAAAGGATATTCTGCTGGATCTCCAAAGCTATGGTATCTCCCTCAACACTGTGCAGAAAGTCACTTTTTAACCCATCATATACGATCATTATCCTTTTCCCCCATCTTCCGCATATGCTGTATACTTGTCTGCTCTCCCATATGCCTTATCGGCAGGATACTTTCTGCTGTTCTCATCCAGCTTGCTGCTTACGATTTCAGCAATGTCCAGCCCTAAGTCATTTCCCAGGAGAAAAGCATAGATCAACACATCTGCAAGCTCTTCCCTGACCTTTACGATCTTTTTATCCGTATCGACTTCGGTATCAGACCCGGACCATTGGAAAATTTCCAACAGTTCAGCTGCCTCAAGTGAAATAGATATCGCCATATCCTTGGGATTATGAAACTGCTTCCAGTTTCTCGCATCCCGAAAAGCCACTATTTTTTCTGTCAGTTCTTTTATCGAATCACTCATACACTTTTCGCCCCTTCTCCTATCTCCAATCCATCCCTCACAGGGAAAATAACCCCTTCACCTGTTCATACATCTCCTCTAAGGATAAACTTCCGTCATTCACAAGACAGAGGGACCCGCCGATGATCAACACTCTTCTTTCCATGTCATAACCTCCCATTTCCCTTGGTTCTGAGCACAATGATAAAGCACAAAAATAACCGCCCGGTCCTGAGAAAACTTGGCGGTCATTTTTGATCACAATACATCAAGGCTAACCGTCTGGCGGCAACGCCTCCTCAATCAGTATACTAACACCCAGACTCTTTCCTGTCAAACAAATACACTGAACCATTGGGGACGGAGTTTTCGGCACTTTTCCTGTCCCCGGTGGTCCGGTCTCCTACAATTTCTTCTCCATCACGTGCACAAATCCGAAATCT
>JAHBAA010000104.1 GCA_018385425.1 Acetatifactor sp. | reverse complement strand
CTCAGACACCTGACTTCCTCTCACTCTATCCTCAGGATCCCCTACATCAACTGTGCAAAAAGCGGTGCCAGAATCACCGTCAGAATTCCGGATACCGCAATGGCCAACCCACTCATGGCGCCCTCCACTTCACCCAACTCCATGGCCTTGGCTGTGCCGATGGCATGGGCGCTTGCACCGTAAGCGATCCCCTTGGAGATCGGCTCCGTAATATGAAACACCTTACAGATCAGTTCTCCCATCATATTCCCCAGCACGCCGGTGAGGATGATCACCGCCACTGTGATGGTCACGTATCCACCCAACTCCTCGGATACTCCCATTCCGATGGCTGTTGTAATCGATTTCGGCAGAAGCGTCACATACTCCTCATGGGACAAGCCACATATCTTCGACAGTGCAAACACCGTCGCCATACTGGTGACCGCGCCGGCCAGCAGCCCGCACAATACCGCCTTGTAATTCTTTTTCAACAGACTCCACTGCTCATAGAGTGGAATCGCCAGACAGACCGTTGCCGGTGTCAACAGGTAGCTTAAGTACTTTGCGCTCTCGTTGTAAACCTCATAATCGATCTCCCCTACCAGAAGAACCAGGATGGTGATCGCAATGGACACTAATAAGGGATTCAGAAGACCCAATCTGAATTTCTTCTTTAGCGCGGCTCCCACCATGTAGGCCAACAGGCTCAGTGTGACACCGGCAAACAGCGAATTTTGAAAAAACTCATTCATCCTGCTTCTCACCTGCCTTTCGTATCATGATCTGAGATACCCAACCGGTGGCTGCCATCACGGTAAGAATTGTCACAACAGTGATCAGGCCGATGGGGACGAGGATCCCGCATAATGTATCCCAGCTGGTCAACAAGCCTACCCCTGCCGGAATAAACATGACCGGCATGATCTCGATCAGAAACTTTCCCGTCTCCTTCACCGATTCCAGTTTGATGACTCCGGTCATCAGACCCACAAACAGCAGTACCATACCATAGATACTGGCCGGTATGGGAAGCGGAAGTAAATGCTTCAAAAGTTCTCCCACAAGAGATATCCCTACTATAATCACTAACTGCTTGATATATTTCATTTCACAACTTCCTTTGATACTGATTTGTCCTTTTTCCTATGCCTGTCCCTTGATCACAAGCTTAGAAGCAAAATTTCTCCGGTGGAGACGTACCGTATAGGACTTCTCTCCAATCTCTTCTGCTCTGCAATCGCTGATGATCTCAAGACACCCGCATCCGCTGTACTCGATCTTTGCCCCCGGCGGAAGGATCAATGTCACTTTGCCGAACGCAGAGAGCAGATCCAGATCGATCACTCTGTTCACCGGCTGTTCCTTTAGAATAATCGTCATTGCTCCATTCAGGCAGGTAAAGTATCCATACTGCGTATCCTGACCATAATAGACCGTCAGCTTTCCAAACAGGGTGGAATGCATCTGTTTTTTCTCCTCAGGATGACACTTCATCTTCTCCATCACCTTGTGGTAACGCAGCCACATTGCACCTCCGTTCAGCGCAATATATCCTGCTGCTGCAGCCAATCCCTTCACAGCCAAAGCACCCAGACCTTTTTTCTTTGTAGACATACCTTTTCTCCTCTCTATTCATTTATAATTTCAGAAATCAGTTTAGAAATGATTTTTCCAACCCATTTTACATCTATCACACATCTTCGTCAACAAAAAGGACCGCGAGGACAGGTTCCCTGATCCCATACAATGAGATCAAGGGGCCCATCCCCACGGTCCGAATTAAGTATCTATTTCATTTCAAAAAATCTTGTCTCCGGTTCAGGATAGATCCATTTCAAAGAAATTGGCATACTTTTGCCTATGCGGTTCTTTTTGATTCAATTTCTTTTATTTGATTTAGCAGGTCTTTTTCCCTTTGAGAAACATTCTTCGGTATCTGAATCTGCAATGTGACGTATTCATCTCCGTAGGATTTTTTGTTTTTCATGGATACAATACCCTTATTCCTCAGCCGAAGCTTGCTGCCTGCCTGACTGCCCGCAGGAATACGGCATTTCACAGGTCCATACAGCGTGTCGAAGTCTGCCTCTCCCCCAAGAATAGCCGTTGTGTAAGGAATGGCCTCCGTAATATAAACATCCTGACCATTTCTGGTAAACCGATTGTCCCCAAGGATATGAACCTTGACCAACAGATCTCCTGTTTTTCCGGATGAGTCCCTTCTTCCTTTTCCTCTCAAACGCACAGACTGCCCTTCATTGATTCCGGCAGGTATTTTGATGGCTAACGTATCCATCCGGTCACCATCCATGCGGATGATCTTTTCACACCCCAGCGCTGCCTCCCGGAAAGAAATAGTGATCTCACCGGTAAGGTCATTCCCGCCTTCCTCTTCGAATCCGTATCCATCTCCAAAGTCAAAATGGGAGTGCTGCCTGCTCCTATGGAAAAAGCCACCGAACATATCTCCAAACAAATCATCCATATCCTGAGGATCAAATCCTGTACGGTCTCCCCGTGATCCGCTGCCTCTCCACTCATATCTGTTAGCACCATTTGCAGCATAGTCCCGGGGATCACTTCCCATACTTCCGTCAAATGCTGCATGCCCGAACTGATCATAGAGTTTTCTCTTTTCTTCGTCGGATAGAACATTATATGCTTCCGTGACCTCCTTAAACAGTTGTTCTGCCTTCGGATCCCCGGAATTTGTGTCGGGATGGTACTTCTTTGCAAGCTTTCTGTATGCGCTTTTCAACTCCTGACCGGTCGCTTTTTTAGAAACCCCGAGAATGTCGTAGTAATCTCTCTTTGCCATAAGTTTTCACCTCCCGCCAATGAAAGGCAGCCTACTACTCCTTGTGAAGCAATAAGCCACTGATCAAAGTTTGTCGCAGATCTGCCGGGGTGCATCCCCCGGCAGATCACTTGTATTACCCTTCAATCTCGATATATTTCTTTTTTTCAACCTGTTTTGCTTCCTTCTTCGGAATGGTCAGCGTTAAGATACCCTGGCTGAAGCTTGCCTTGATATCCTCCTGGGTAAGCTCTTCGCCGACATAAAAGCTTCTCTGACATGCACCACTGTATCTCTCCCGGCGAATGTAGTTTCCCTTTTTTGCCTCCTCAGATTCTGCCTTGTTTTTATCAAATCCTTTTGCCGCACTGATGGTCAAATAACCTTCATTCAGCTCGACAGAAATCTCATCCTTAGTAAAACCGGGAAGATCGATCTTCATCTCGTAACCATTCTCGGTTTTCTTAATGTCAGTACTCATAACATTTTGGGCTCTCTGACCATACACTTTCTTCTCCAGATCCTTCCGATCATGGTCGTTGAATCCAAACCACGGATCCTGATAAAAACGATCAAACAAATCAAAGTTCTCATGAAATAAACTAGGCATCAACATATGTCATCCTTCCTTTCTGTGACAAAAATATTATTTACGGTAACTTGGAACCTGGAATGTTTTGGAACTTTATATTGCTCAGTTCCTTTTCTTCTGTTCTATCTGTGTTATAACACGCAAATTAGCACTCGTCAATAGTGAGTGCTAATAAAAATTCTAAAATAATTGTAAACTGAATCGGGTGTGATTTTGTGAAAAATCACACCCGATCCGATCACTTTTCTGTCTTTACAGCATCAGCTTGTTTTTATTATTCTCTTTCTCCAAATACTCCCCACGATTATGCCGCAGAACGATACAATGATCCCTACCAACATGTAGCGAACGTTAGGGAATTGAAATGTGAGGGTTGCCGTTCCATCCTCCACATATGCAAATTGCGTATAGGGAACCGTAAGAAAGGTGATTGCTGCTCCTGCGATACACAACCATTTTCCTCTTCCCCAATAATCATTCTTTGCGGCAATGATTGTTCCCATCATCAGCAGCAAGGGTAAAACAATTCCCTTGAGAACAGTATTCGCTCCGGTGGTATCTATCCCGAGATGGTTCCGGGATACATACCAGAAGAAAATCACCGCAAGCATCCAAACCAAAAAATAGGTGGATAGCATTATGATCTTGCTCAGATTCTTCTTTGCCTTCACCGTGTTTGTGCTTTCTTCCAAAAATTCCTGATACGTCTGATTCATAGTTTTGTCCTCCTTCAACAGGTGGTCAAGACTGACTGAAAAGATATCACTCATTTTGATGACGCTGATAATATCCGGAAAAGACTTATTATTCTCCCAATTCGAAATTGTCTGTCTGCTAACACCAAGTAACTCGGCCGCTTGTTCTTGTGTGATTCCGGATTTTTTGCGTGCATCTTTGAGTTTGCTTCCAATCTCCATCTTGCCCTTCACCTCATTTCTCTTGCTTCCCTATGAAGCATACTCATCATACAAAACCATAGAATCTTTTTCTATCAATCTGCTTTTACAATTTCAGGAAACAGTGTCAAAATCCTTTTACACTGCCGCAAAATAAGGGCATCTTCCTAATTCCACTCTTCTACTGCCTTGTTATAATAATCCATCAGTACCGGCTTGGTGAGCTGATTGATCTCTACATCCTTGGCTATCTCATCCTTTCCGAACAAAAAGAGAGCCGAAACATTTTCCGGTGTCAGATACCTGGTTTCCACATCAAAGGAAAGCTCCGTTTTGAGTTCCTTCTTTCCGGCCATATTGAATCCCCAATCCCCAAATGCCGGAACCTGCAGGTGATAGGGTTTCACATAAAAGCCTTCGCTTTCGATTGTTTTGTTGATACACCAGAAAGCCTTCGTGGCATAATATGGGCTGGTGGACTGAATCACCATGACGCCGTCATCCTTCAGACAACCGCCGCACATTCTGTAGAAAACATTGGAGTACAGTTTGTTGAGTGATTCACAGTTTGGATCCGGCAGATCCACGATGATCAGGTCATACTGCTCATTACAGGCTTCCAGATACTCATAGGCATCCTCATTATACACAGTAAGCTTCTCCGACTTGAGACTGTCCTGATTGACGGAAGTGATATTTTCATTGGTGGAACAGACACGGATCATCTCCGCATCCAGATCCACCAGATCAATTTGCTGCACTTCCTCATACTTTAAGACCTCACGGACAGCCAGTCCGTCACCGCCACCTAATATCAGGATCTTGGACCGATTGTCCAGCTCACTCATCGGAATATGCACCAGCGCCTCATGATAGCGATACTCATCGGCTGTCGAAAACTGACAGTTCCCATCAATATAGAGACGAACATCATCTCTGTGCTTGGTCACAACGATTTTCTGATATTCCGTCTGCTCCATATAAATGATATGATCTCGGTACAACCCGCCTTCTATGCTTTCCGAAATCGTATCTGCAAATATCATTCCCAAGATCATAAGAAGCGCGATACCGGCCGCCAGCAGACGATACAATCCGATTTTTCGAACACGCTCTCCAAATCGCCACAAAATGAGCATGGCCGCAACAATATTCAGCAGTCCGCAGAGAAATGAGGTTGCAAAGTAGCCAAGCTTGGGTAAAAGAAGGAGCGGAAATGCAATGGCGCCCAGCAGTCCTCCGATATAATCAAAGCTGAAAATCGACGACAATGTGACTGACAGATCATTTTCATCCGCTTCAATGATCCTCGTCATAATCGGTATTTCCGCACCGGCAAGTGTTCCGATCAAGATGATCTCCAAATACATCACTACCGCATAATTGGAGATGTAGATATTGGACAGGAAAAGCAGAAGGGAGCTTACGCCCCCAACTATGCCGATACACAATTCGATTGTAACAAAGATATTAAACAGATTCTTTTTAAAAAATTTCGATATGTATGAGCCGAAACCCAGGGCAGCCATGTATAAGCCGATGGTAATGGAATACTGCAGCGTACTGTTTCCCAACAGATAAGAACTGACTGCACTGATAATCAGCTCATAACACATGGAACAGCCCGAAATAATCAGGGTTGTCAGCATCAAAAGTCTGTACTTTTTACTCATGAAATACCTTTTCTATTTTCTTACCGCAATCAAATCCGGATTTCCCTTTTCGTCCAAGATTACTGGATAACACCGCTTACGATAAATGCGATACCAACGAAAATACCAAAAACCATAATACCGGCTGCTTCATTTTTTTCTTTGAGTGCCTCATTAAAGTTGAACTTTCTGTTCACCAGATCAACGAGGAAGTAGGCAATCACAAAGGCAAGGATTCCGATCACGGAAAAAACCACTGTATCGATCGCCCCCTGCAGAAGTTCCTGTGCGCCTCCGGTAGAGATTGAAATGATTGCGGAACGAATCACAAAACCCAAGCCTGCATAGATGCCGGCGGAGACCCAGCCCACGGATTTATTGCCCTCTCTGATTTCCTGCGGGAAATCCACCGGGATAAACAAATCAATCACCCAGTAACCCAACATCATCATAATCAGTCCGATGCAAAGATAAACCACTGTTTCAAGAATCATTGTCAACATACTTTTTTCTCCTTTTCACCCCAAATTATTTTCCACTGCTGATTCCGCCGCTGGATGTACTCCTGTTATTGACACTCGACTGTCTGACGGAATTGGAATAGGAATCAAAATAACCGTTTCCGATGTTATGAACTGTTGAACCATTGTACATGGTATAAGCAGACGGTGTGCTCTTATAGGACGCAGAGTCAGCAGAATATCCGCTGCTGTAATAGTGACTGCGATACCAGGTCGTGTCAGAGGAGGAACTCCGATAGGGAGCATTATCCGAGGTGTAGTTGTATTTTCTGCTGGATACCTGGACAAACACCTCATCCTCACTGGTTTCCGGATGATAGATCAGACAGTACTCTTTCTCTGTCAGGATCGCGATCTCCTGATTCGATATGTCATCCTTCTGCGTAACCGATTCCGTGTCTCCCTCAATTCCGCTGATAATGATCTTGGCCACATCATCCGTTGTACTTGCAGCTCCCGATTTGTAGGAATAAACCGTCGCCTTCTGTTTTTCATTTCCGGAAATGGAAGTGACATAGGTAAATGAAGACGACGCATCCAGATACTTACTGATACTTTTCTTCCTGTTGGAAAAAACAGAACTCAGGGAAGTCAATACAAAGATGGCAATTGTCGCAACGATCAATACTTTTATCAGGGTGTTTTGCTGCTGATTGGTGGGAGTCGAGACATATCCTATCTCAACAATATCTCCTCGTTCGATATATTTTCCTTTGGAATACTCAGCGCCGTCCGTCCAGATTTCAACCGAGAGCGTTCTTTCTTCTGCTTCATCCTCGTATTCCACAAACATTGCACGCTCTCCGGGATCTACATCCACATCCCCTCCGTAGTCCTGTACGACCTGCGTGCCGTCATCCACCTTGTGCCACTCCGGACCGATCTGTCCCCGGACATCATTCGCCGGCCAGGACACGGAATACTCCGCATAGAAATCATCCACCGAAAGCCAGCATTCCCCGGTTTTTGTTCTCAGTCGGTATTCCACCCAGGTCTTGTTATCATCCTGCGGATTCGCATATTTGATATAGCCGATCACTTTTCCTTCTATATCATTGATCCGCAGCATCGTGCCAACCCGATAACTCATGCTTTACCCCCTTTTCTTCTATTCTTTCTTTCATTTTTATACCAATATCCCGCTCTATTGAACGAAATTGGATTTCCTCAGCTTCAAATAATTCCTTCAGCATCTGTGAGATTCCATCCACCACCCGGTCATGACAGGAGAAAATATCCACCGCTGCATAACCGTACTCCGGCCATGTGTGGATAGAAAAATGTGAAGTCGAGATTACTGCAAAATAAGTTACGCCGATGGGTTCAAATTTATGTATACACTCTTCCACGATCTGTGCCCCCACATATGCAATCGCCTTGTGCGCGGCCTGCTGAATCGCTTCTTCATCGTCTATCAACGGCGAACATCCGTACAAATCTGCAATCAACTGTATTGCCATAGCTCTTCCCCGTTACTTTTTTCTGCCAAATAACATTCCTGTCAGCTTGTGAAGCCTTCCGTAATTGTGAAGGGAATCGGATCTGTCCCCGCCGCACTTGGAACAAACGGAACGATCCGACCGGTTGTACGCACCGCAATACTCGCACAGCCAATCAGGAGCATTGGTGGTCTTGGCTTTTTCTTCCTCCGTCAGAGTGGCTGCTGCCAAATCATCCGGAAGATAGAACATTGTCTCCATTCCACGCGGCTTTCCACAGGACACACACGCATCTTACCGGGCTTTTATTCCCTTTGTCCCACAAGAGACACAATCCCAAAGACCTTCAATTCTTCTCTCTTCCATCGATTATTTCTTCTCCTCCAATTCCTCCATATAGCCCGCAGTAATAATACCTGCCGGCAATGCCACGATCGCGATCCCGATAAAGGAAGACAGCATCGTCACGATCCGTCCAAACGTCGATACCGGATAAATATCACCATAGCCCATGGTCGTTAAGGATACGGTTGCCCAATAAAGCGCATCAAAGAATGAACTGAATGTCTCAGGCTCCACATTGAATATTACGAGCGCTGAAATGAAAACGTACCCTAACGCAAACCAGATGACCACCATCAGGGAATCCTTCTGCTTCGAAAACACCCTGACGATCAGCGCAACGTTTTTCGAATACCGGAAGGACTTGAAGATCCGAAATACTCTGAGGGAGCGAAATAAACGGGACACCTTAAACACACGAAACCCACTGTTGATAAACGTAACAGAGGGAAGAATGGACACCAGATCCACAATCGCCATAAAGGTAAAGGGATATCTGATGAAAGACCATTTCCCCTTCTTCAGCTTGAAATCTGCCGTCATCAATCGGAGCGCATAATCGACGATGAAAACACAGGCAGTGACCTTATCCACCATCGTAAGAAACGCAGTCTGCTCTTTCACCGTCAGCGGAACCAGGCTGATAAAAATCACAAAAATCATAAAAAAGTCATACGCCTGACTCCATCTGTCATTATCTTTGGCGACCTCAATTATTTCGTATATCCGCTTTCTCATAGCCATTTCCAATCTGCAACGTAATGGTATCAAATCATCATCGACATCCAAAATATGTTACGCAATATTATACTATAAACATCTCAAAAAGGCTACATAAAAATCCTTTTATACTGCCGCAAAATAAGGGCATCTCTCCCTGCTGCACTGCGCATTCCGATCAAATTATTCGTGCTTCGCATTTTTGTCGGCTATAGGACCGTACAACTCCGGCCTGCGATGGTTGCGTCCCCATACTTCCCGTTTTCGATAGGCCCGAAGCATATCGACATCCAGCTTTGCGATATAGATTCCTTCTTCGCTTCCCGCCTCAAAGACACACATGTCCCTGGATCCCGGCATACCCGGCAAATAAATGACACCGTCAAACAATGTAGAGTGTCCGTTGCAGTCAGGGTGCGGGGATGGATAGTTACAGGTAGCAATGGCGAGCATGTTCTCATATGCTCTGCCCCGCAATTGAGACAGACGGTTGATTTCCATCGGGCAGGCATTGGGAACAAGAACCAGTTCCGCCCCCTGAAGCATCAGGATCCTTGCACTCTCAGGGAACTCCCGATCATAACAGATCATCGAACCCACCTTGATGCTTCCTTTTCGGGTGTCCAGGTCCCTTGTCAGAAATACTTCTCCGGCATCCAAAACGCCTTCGTCATCCTCCTCTCCGAAATCACAGATATGAACCTTTGAATAGCGATAGACAAGCTTTCCATGTCTGTCAAAAAGACAGACTGTATCTCTTGGCTTTGGTTTGTGTTCTTCCAGAAAAGTGATTGCAATTGCCATATCCAGCTTAGCAGCAGTCTCCGAAAATCTTCTGATAAACGTGCTCTCCTCTGAAATGGCCAGTTCGTGCAATGCTTTCATATCATGTGGGAAACGATAACCTGTACTCCACATTTCCGGAAACAATGCAATATCAGCGCCTCTCTCTTTCGCCTCACGACAGGCCGCGACACCCTTGTTCAAATTTTCCTGTAAACTTCCTTCAGGCAGCAGCTGAAGAAACGCAATCGACAGCTCCATAATCCCCTCCTAAAACAAATGATTCACAAGTATCCTTCTGCCTCCGTTAATCACCGAACTGCTGTGGCTGAAAGAAAGCCGGCTTCTCGAAGGATATACCATTTTCAAGCATAAAATCGATGAACTTCTTATAGTACATAGGCTCAATCGCCTCTGTTTCATCATGCGCATGCAAGAGGATAATGTGATGTTTATTTTCCCCAAGGAGTGCAGTCGCATGTGGGGGATTTGGGTCCTTCATCTTTTTCCATACATCCTCTACCGTAAAACCCGGTTCAAGAGGGAGTCTGTACTCCTCCACATCATACGTCCAAAAAGTATCGATAAACTTCGTATGACCGTCTCTCTTCCACCACTCAAAAGGAACCTTCGTGTCATCAAGCTTGTTAAAGCCCTTTTCTGCCAAATATTTTTGGAGTTCTTTCGCAATCTCTCCGCCCTTATCACCGTACGGGAAACGAAAAGGTCTGAAAACGCGCTCAACCCCAGCATCCCGATAAAGCTGATTCAGCACTTTTTCACTCCTTTCAATATCCGCGATAGCCTCCTCAAGAGTCAGTTTTGAAAACGCCGGGTGGGAATAACTGTGGTTGCCGACTATCATTCCATTTCGAAGTGCATAAATTGCTTCCTCATAAAACTTCTCAACATTTACACCAACTGCAAACATCACTGCAGTGATTCCCTTAGAATTTAAGTAATCCACAATCGCAGGTGTATTGCCGGATGCAATATCATCAATTGTCAAAATAGCTGTACTCATACGCCCTCCTTTTTTTCATTTTACCGCCAAACCCATATCTTCGTCAACGAAGCAAACCGATCTGCGCAACAAATTCAAATCACCCTGCCTCACGAAGAACTCCTCTCTTAAGGTAGACCGCATAGGACACCATCACCGTAAAGGCATCCGTAAGCATGATAATCGATTTCAGACATTGCTTTTTCCAATGCCTGTTCTTCCATCTGATGATGTACCCCTTCCAGCCCGTCAAACACGTGCAGATATGGCGGATCTGATACCCAGCTATCATCCATATTGATTTGAATTATACAGGAAACATACCTCGGGCATACTTTCCTTTCATTTTTCAAAATGTCATCTTCGGGACATGGAATGATCTCAAAAAACCTTCAAATACCTCTAAAATAGAAAACGGCGGGGAGTCTCCCCGCCGAATAGGTTGGACCTGGGTCTTCCGACCAGCCCACTGTAAACTTGTTTACACTATTGTTATTTTCAGAAAAACGAATTTATGCAATAAGTTATTAATTTCATTCTAATGATTTTCTAAGAATATAATAATCTCCATACTTCGTTCCATCTTGGCCAACAATTATCTTGTCAGAAGCAACAAAACCCAACCCTTGTAATGCTTTCAGTCTTTCTCTAGCCTCCGGAACCGCTTTGGTTGCAATGATATTGCAATGAAACAAATCGTATGCA
>JAHBAA010000099.1 GCA_018385425.1 Acetatifactor sp. | reverse complement strand
TATCCGAACATCTCTCAAGGTAGAAAAGGGCCGTTTGGAAGGCGGAAAGCAGGAGAGACTGACGATTCTCAGAGCAATGCCGGAGGCAAAGCTTGATAAGGAGATCATTCTGAGGGCTGGCTTTACGGAGGAGGAGATCGAGAAGCTTTCTCCGGAAGGAGAGCATTGAACGCAGAATAAAGAAAAGGTGCATTGTGGTCACAACCGATCCAATGCACCTTTTCTTTTTACAATAACTTTACCGAAGCTTGGTTTTGGTTTTTACATAGTGGTTTTATGCTTTGACTATCAACAAAAAACAAATCCCTTTTGGAAATTGTGTTCCTTCGTCTCAAGGCTTGTATGTCTGATTGCAGACACGCTTTCGCTTGGACCTCGACGTAGCGGTACGTAAGGCTGCAAAGTACGCAGCCCAAGTGCCGACGTCTCGCTACAGTCTGCAACAGACACACAGGCCTTGTCGGGAACATAATTCCCAAAAGGGAGAAAACAAAATCAAGGAGAAAAATTATGAAGAAGAAAATTTTAGCAGTATTGTTGACAGCTGTATTGGCAGTGGGATGTCTCGCCGGATGTGGTTCCGCCGGTGTGAAGGGAAATGTGGCAACCGATGGTTCCACTTCCATGGAGAAGGTGATCGGTGCGCTGGGCGAGGCATTCAGCGAGAAGAATCCCGACGTAAACTTTACTTATAATCCTACCGGAAGCGGTACCGGTATCGCAGCGGTAGAGAACGGTACCTGCGATATCGGTCTTTCCAGCAGAAATCTGAAGGATGAGGAGAAATCAAAAGGACTGGAGGAGACCGTGCTGGCTCTCGACGGCATCGCAGTGATCGTAGGCAAGGATAACACGGTGAAGGATCTGACCCTGGAGCAGATCTCTGATATCTATACCGGAAAGATCACCAATTGGTCTGAACTGGGTGGTAAGGACGGTGAGATCGTTGTCATCGGTCGTGAGGCAGGCAGCGGTACCAGAGACGGTTTTGAGTCGATTACAAAGACCAAGGATGCTTGTGTGCTTCGTCAGGAGTTGACTTCCACCGGTGATGTGATCGCTACGGTAAAGAGCAATGAGAATGCCATCGGATATGCATCTCTGGCATCTGTAGATGACACTGTAACCGCAGTTTCCGTAGGCGGTGTGGCTCCCTCCAAGGAGACCATTCTGGATGGAAGCTATGCGATCCAGAGACCCTTTGTATTGGTAACGGTAGCAGGCAAGAAGCTGTCTGACTCCGCTCAGGCATTTGTGGACTATTGTTTCTCTGAGGAAGCAAAACCCATTATTGATAAGGCAGGAGTTGTACCTGCAAAGTAAGGAGAACAGATATGGGTAAAGTAATGGACAGAGTGATGCGCGGTTTCTTTCTGCTTTGCGGACTGGTTACAATCGCCTGCGTCCTGGTGATCACTATCTACCTGATTTTGTCGGGCTTACCCGCGATTGCAGAGATCGGCCCTGTGAAATTCCTGTTTGGAACCACATGGGCCTCCACTGCACAGGATCCCAAGTATGGGATCCTTCCTTTTATTCTGACCAGTATCTATGGTACCTTCGGCGCGATCCTGATCGGTGTACCTGTGGGCTTTTTTACAGCAGTTTACCTGTCAAAGCTTGCGCCTGAAGGAGTAAAGAAGGTGGTAGGGTTTGTGGTTTCCCTGCTGGCATCTATCCCTTCTGTAGTATATGGCCTGGTGGGTATGCTTTTTTTGGTGCCCCTGATCCGCAAAGTATTTCATCTGGCGGATGGAGCCAGTCTGTTGGCGGCTATCATTGTGTTGGCGATTATGATTCTGCCCTCCATCATCAATGTGTCGATTACGGCACTGGATGCGGTGCCGAAGAAATACGAGATGGGCGCCCTTGCATTGGGGGCCACGGAGTATGAGACATACTTCAGGGTTTCTGTTCCCGCCGCAAAGTCCGGAATTATGGCCGGAGTGGTGTTGGGAGTGGGCCGTGCGATCGGAGAAGCGATGGCGGTGATGATGGTAGCCGGAAACGTGGCAAATATGCCCAAGCTCTTTGGATCAGTGTGTTTCCTGACCACTGCGGTCGCAAAGGAAATGTCCTATGCCTCCGGTCTGCAGAAACAGGCGCTGTTCTCTATCGCTCTGGTGCTGTTCGTATTTATCATGCTGATCAATCTGGCCTTGCGTAAGGTGATGGCAGGAGGGGAGAAAACCAATGAAAAGTAGTGTGGAAAGACAACGTTTTGTAAAACAGCTGCTATGGCGGTCGGCTATGTATCTGTGCACAGGGCTTACCTGTCTGATCCTTATTTTTCTCATCGGATACGTGTTAGTGCAGGGAGTCAAAGGCTTGTCCTTGCATTTTATCACCTCCAAGCCCAGCTATCTTACCGGAAATATCGGTATTCTGCCGGATATTGTGAATACGGTGCTTGTGCTGTTGGTCTCCATTATAGTGCTGTTGCCATTGGGCGTAGGAGCAGCAGTGTACTTAAGTGAGTATGCAAGAAATTATCGATTGGTGAAGCTGATCGATTATGCCGCCGAGATCTTGTCGGGAATTCCTTCCATCATCTATGGTCTGGTGGGAATGTTGTTTTTCTGCCAGTTCTTAAAGCTCCAGACCTCTCTTCTGGCCGGATCCCTGACTCTGGTGGTGATGAACCTTCCTACCATTATGAGAACCACAAGAGAGAGTCTGCTATCTGTTCAGAAGGGACTCAGAGAGGGGGCCTATGGACTGGGCGCTTCCAAATGGCGGGTGGTGAGGACCATTGTGCTTCCGGAATGCATGGATGGCATCATTACAGGCTGTATTCTGTCGGCGGGAAGAATTCTGGGAGAGTCAGCCGCACTGCTGTTTACGGCAGGCTTTGCTCATACACTTCGCAGCTTTTCTCTGTCCGGAATCCTGGGAGCGATTCGCAGCTCGGGGGCTACCCTGACTGTGGCACTGTACGTCTATGCCAAGGAACAGGGCGAGTTTCAGGTTGCATTTTCCATCGCAGTGATTCTGCTGTTGCTGGCAGTGCTGGTGAATCTTGGTGCAGAGGCTGTGAAGGGGTATTATATGAAAAAGAAGAAGGTATGATATGGATAAATTGACAGTCGAAAAATTAGATCTCTACTATGGAACCTTTCAGGCCTTGAAGGGCATCGATATGAAGATCCCGGAGCATGAGATCACCGCCTTTATCGGGCCCAGCGGTTGTGGCAAGTCCACCTTTCTGAAAACACTCAACCGCATGAACGATCTGGTGGAGGGGTGCCGAATCGAAGGGACGGTAAAGCTGGATAACGAGGATATTTACGGTGGAATGGATGTAAGTGTGCTTCGGAAACGTGTCGGTATGGTGTTCCAGAGTCCAAATCCTTTTCCTATGAGCATCTACGACAATATAGCATTCGGCCCCAGAACCCACGGCATCCGCAGCAAGGCTGTCTTGGATGAGATCGTGGAGAGGTCCCTCAGACAGGCGGCTATCTGGGAGGAGTGTAAGGACAGGCTGAAAAAGAATGCACTGGGTATGAGCGGCGGTCAGCAGCAGAGACTCTGTATTGCAAGAGCACTGGCTGTGGAGCCGGAGGTCCTTTTGATGGATGAGCCCACCAGCGCACTTGATCCGATCTCAACCTCAAAGATAGAGGATCTTGTGATGGAGCTGAAAGAAAAATACACGATCATTATTGTGACCCACAATATGCAGCAGGCGGCCAGAATTTCAGACAACACGGCGTTCTTTCTGCTGGGAGACATGGTGGAATTCGACAGGACAGAAAAGATATTCTCCAATCCTTCCGACAAACGGACGGAGGACTATATTACGGGACGATTCGGTTAGGAGGAATGATAAAAATGGCTAGAGAGAACTATGACAAGCAGTTGACGGAGCTGCGCAACCAGATGATGCTGCTGTGCAGTATGATCGAGGAAGTGCTGCAGGATACGATACACGCACTGGTCCAGCAGGATGTGGAGCGGGCGGAAAAGATCGTGTCCGGTGACGGAAAGGTGGATGAACAGGTGAGAAGTATTCTGCAGATCTGTTACACGCTGCTTCTTCGCCAACAGCCGGTGGCCAGTGATCTGCGGAAGGTATCCGCAGCTATGAAGATGATCACAGATATGGAACGCATCGGTGATCATGGAACCGATATTTCCGAATTGACGATCCTGATGAGCGGATACAGTTATCCCGAGGAAATTTCCATAATCGAAGAAATGTCCAAGGTGACCACTGAGATGCTGATTGATGCGGTGGATGCTTTCGCCTGGGAGAATGCCGCGAAAGCCCAGAATGTTATCGATAAGGATGACAAGGTGGACGAATTGTTTCTGACCGCTAAGGAATCCATCGCGAAAACGATCAAAGAAAACGGTGTGGATGCCATGCAGGAATTGGATCTTCTGATGGTAGCCAAGTACTTCGAACGCATCGGCGACCATGCAACCAACATCGCCGAGTGGGTGAGATTCTCCATAGACGGCGAATTGCCGGCGGATGATTAAGAATTCGGACCACGGGAACAGGCTCGTGGTCCGCTTTTTTATTTTACATAGATTTTACACAGATTTACTTTTGGATTTTACATTGGATGGATACTATGTGGTTGTAGGGTAGAATCATATTGAGATTTATCAAAATTGAGTGCGAAGGCATTCCGGCGAAGGCTCCGCGCACAATTTTTGACAGATGTTTTTGATTTGGAGGACAATCACATGGATTTTTTTGGCTTTCTGACAATGATCGGCGGATTGGCATTGTTTCTGTATGGAATGAAGACGATGGGAGACGCACTGTCCAAACTGGCCGGCGGTAAGCTGGAGCAGGTGTTGGAGAAGATGACCAATCACCCCATCAAGGCAGTCCTTCTGGGCGCGGGAGTAACGGCAGTGATTCAGTCCTCATCGGCCACAACAGTGATGATCGTAGGCTTTGTCAATTCCGGTATTATGCAGCTGTCCCAGGCGGTAGGTGTCATCATGGGTGCCAATATCGGTACCACTGTGACCTCCTGGCTACTGAGCCTGGCGGGAATAGAGAGCGGTAATTTCTTTGTCAGTCTGCTGAAACCGTCCTCCTTTTCTCCGGTGCTGGCATTGATCGGCGTGATTCTGCTCCTGTTTGTGAAGGATGACAAAAAGAATGATATTGGTACGATTCTGGTAGGTTTTGCTGTCCTGATGTTCGGAATGGAAACGATGAGCGGGGCGGTAAAGCCTTTGGCCGGTGTACCGGAGTTTACATCCCTCTTCACGGCATTTGAGAATCCGATCCTGGGAATGATCGTGGGAGCGATCCTGACGGCAGTGATCCAGAGCTCCTCCGCATCGGTAGGAATCCTGCAGGCAATGTGCGCTACCGGCAGTGTTTCCGTGGGAGCTGCGCTGCCGGTGATCATGGGCCAGAACATCGGAACCTGTGTCACTGCTCTGATCTCCGGTGTGGGAGCCAACAAAAATGCCAGAAGAGCTTCTCTTGTGCATCTGTATTTCAATCTGGTTGGAACTGCACTCTTTATGGTTTTCTTCTATGGGCTGAATTCCTTCCTTCGATTTTCCTTTTTGGAGAATACTGCCAGCGGGGCTACCGTGGCAGTGATCCACAGTGCCTTTAACGTGGCCTCCACCATTGTGCTGCTGCCTGCTTCCAGGCTGATCGTCAAACTGGCATATCTGACGATCCCGAAGACAGAGGGAGAGGATATGGATGTGCAGACCAAGGTGTTGGACGAGCGTTTTCTGGAGAGACCTGCCTTCGCAGTTGCCCAGTGCAAGAGTGCGGTGTGTGACGTTGCGCAGCTGGTAGAGAATGCTTTCGGTCTGTGCAGGGTGGTGCAGGAGAACTATGATGAGAGAAAAGTGCAGAAGGTAATGGACATCGAGGGAGAGATCGATATAAAAGAGGACGAGTTGTCCTCCTACCTGACGAAGCTTTCCGCCAAGCCTTTGTCCGAGCGTGACAGTAAGTATGTCGGGCTGTACGGAAGGTGTATCACAGATTTTGAGAGGATATCAGATTATCTGAAGGGAATTGCCTATGCCCAGAAGAAACTGGCCCGGGCTGCGGAGTCATTTTCCAGCAAGGCACAGACGGAGGCTGAGATCATCTTCGAGGCGACCCAGGAGATCGTGGAGTGTACGGTGCAGTGCTTTGTCCACGAGGATGCAGATATGGCGTTGCGTGTAGACCCCCTGGCGGATGTGATCGGAGAACTAAAGAAGATTATCCGAAGGAATCACAACAAAAGACTTGCCCGGGGAGAATGCTCGGTGGAGCTGGGAATGGCACTGACGGATATGGTCACCTCTCTGGAGCGGATCGCAAAGCATTGCTCCAACATTGCGGAGGAGGAGATCGCCGCGAGAGTGGATCAGTACGCACTTCATCAGTATGCCAGAAGCATGAAGGAAGGCAACGAGTTCTACAAGGATCTGACTGAGACCTTCCGGGAAAAATTTTCTGTGGAGAATTTGGAGGAGAGTTGAGAAAAAAGATATTGATTTTTCTTTTCTGATAGTATAATAAGAAGAGGATCTGTATGAGAAACCAAGAACCAAGCCACATTGGTGCGGTACGGGAAAGGAAGTGGTAGGCGTGGCACTGATTTATATCGTGGAGGATGATAAAAATATTCAGGAGATCGAGAGCTACGCCCTGAAGGGAAGCGGCTATCAGGTCTGTGCCTTTGATGACGGGAGCGGTCTGGATGAGGCACTCAGGGAGGTGATTCCCGACCTGCTCTTATTGGATATCATGCTGCCCGGCGAGGACGGTCTGTCCATCCTGAAGAGACTGCGCGCCAATGCTGCAACGAAGGCACTGCCGATCATCATGGTCACCGCCCGGTCGACAGAGATCGATATGGTGAAGGGACTGGATCAGGGAGCGGATGATTACATTACAAAACCCTTTGGCGTGATGGAGCTTTTGTCCCGGGTGAAAGCCCTTCTTCGACGGATCAAGCCCATGAGCGAGGAAACTCTTCTGCAATACAAGAACATTCTGCTGGATCGGGAACGCAGAGTCTGCACAGTGGACGGTCAGAGTCTGGAGTTGACCTACAAGGAATATGAGCTGCTCCGGCTGTTTCTGTCCAATATCGGCATTGTGCTCACCAGGGATATGATCATGGGAGCAGTGTGGGATACGGAATACGCGGGAGAGACCAGAACGGTGGACATGCATGTCAAGACCTTGCGTAAGAAATTGGGTGAGGCAGGGAATCTGATCGTTACGGTGAGAAATGTGGGGTACAAATTGGAATGAGAAAGAAGATCAACGGAAGATTTATCATGATAGCGTTGTACTCCATCGTGATGACTACTCTGGTTATGACGGCAGTTTTTTATACGCACCTGCAGAAGCAGGTGTTCTCTGATCTTCAGGTGGTTGCACAGTTGCTGAGCAATGGGGGCAATCTGGAAAAAAGCGGGGGGTCCTTACGAGTCACCCTGATCGACAAGGATGGAACCGTGTTGTTCGACTCTGCATTGGATGAACAGTCTCTGGACAATCATAAGAGCAGACCGGAGATCGAGGAAGCCTTCGCAACGGGAACCGGAGAGGGCATCAGACGTTCGGACACCTTGTCCAAAAGCGTGTATTACTATGCCATCCGGCAAAACAATGGTCAGGTGCTGCGTGTGGGAAAAGAATCTAAAAGCGTGTTGGCAGTGCTCTTGTCAGCGCTTCCGGTGGTGATGGGTACTGCGGTTTTGCTGTCTGTTGTGTGTCTGGTGTTTTCCCATTATCTGACGGCAGCCATCGTAAAGCCCATTGAAGATATGGCGGGAGATATGGAGCATATGAGGGAGGAAGACAGCTACCCGGAGCTGGTTCCCTTCGCAAGAAAAATACGTCAGCAGCATGAGGAAATACTGTCCGCTGCGAATGTGCGCCAGGAGTTTACTACCAATGTGACCCATGAACTGAAGACACCCTTAGCCGCTATCTCCGGTTATGCGGAGCTGATGGAGGCGGGGATGGTGAACCAGGAGGATACGAAGCACTTTGCCGGTGAGATCCGAAAGAGCGCAGGCAGACTCCTGAATTTGATCAATGATATTATCAAACTGTCCCAGTTGGATGCCGGATCAGAAAAAGAGCATCTGGAGGTAGTGAATCTGGCAGAGATTGCAGCCGAGAGTGTGGAAATGTTGTCGGTGAACGCCAAGAAGAACAATGTGAGGCTGTCCTATTCAGGCGTTCCCTCCGCCCGTATTCGCATCGGGAAGGAACTGGCCCAGGAACTGCTCTACAATCTGATCGAGAATGCAGTCCGGTATAACAAGCCGGAAGGGCTGGTGTCTGTGCGGGTGAAGCTGGATGGAAGTGAGGTGGTCCTTTCGGTGGAGGACACCGGTATCGGTATTCCTGCGGAATGTCAGGAGAGAATCTTTGAGAGGTTCTACCGGGTGGACAAGAGCAGATCCAAGGCATTAGGCGGTACCGGTCTGGGACTGGCCATCGTGAAACACATCTGTACCCTGACCGATGGCTCCATCGAGCTCACCAGTCAGGTGGATGTGGGAACCTGTATTACCATTCGTTGGAGAACGGAGCATTAGCGGTAAAGCCCCGGGTGGGCGTTACGCCTCTCGCACCCAGACACTCATCTCGTTTTCTCCCCGGTTCGCCCAGGTGTAGTAGGGGATGAACCGCAGGGCAACCGACTCTCTTTTCGGGGGAGTATAGGGTACATATAGCTGCCCTTGTGCGGACGAGATCTCACGGAAACCGGGGATCACCAGGGAAGGGACGGCTTCGCCGGCAATGGTGATCTCCTCGGTGCGGGCATCTGCCGTGCTGTCCACAGAAAGCAAGGGCAGGTTGGAACCATTGTCAACGCTTTCCAGGCAATATACCACAGGACCTCTGGTGACGGCGACCTTACCCACGTTTTCACGCACCAAGGGATTGCATTTCACCAGACGGGGCTCCATGGGGAAGGAAAGATTAATTTCATCGTTTTTTGAGAAGGCTTTTGTGAGATACAAATAGCCTTCTTTTTCTTGCAGGACAGCACCCTTAGTTCCGGTGACGGTATAGCTGCTGCACCAGCCGGGAAGACGCAGGGCCAGCGTGAAGGAAGGGGTGTCCTCCGGGAAGGTGATGGACACGTTTCCGTCATAGGGAAATCCGGAGCGGATCACAATTCCGGAGAAGGATCGTGGCCCTGTCTGTTTGGTGATCTGTCCTCCTACATAGAGATGGACAAATAAGGTAGAGTCATTCTCCGTGTAGGCATAGCTGCCGATGGAACTGATCAGTCTGGCCAGATTGGGCGGACAGCAGGCACAGCCAAACCATTTCTGCCTGACACTTTTTACATGGAATTTGCGCTCGTCCTTCTTCGTAGCCTCCGGGTCCACCTCCAGAGGATTGACATAGAAGAAGCTCTTGCCGTCCAACGCCATGCCGGACAGAACCGTATTGTACAGGGCACGCTCCATCTCATCGGCATAGCAGGCCTTGGGAGTCATCTCCAGCATGCGGCGGGCAAAGAACATCAGACCGATTGAGGCGCAGGTCTCCGCATAGGCTGTGTCGTTGGGAAGGTCGTAGGCGAAGGTGAAGGCTTCTCCCAGATGGGTGGAGCCGATTCCGCCTGTAATGTACATTTTTTTCTGCACGATGTCGTTCCAGAGCCTTTCACAGGCGGCGAGAAGAGCGGGATCCCCTGTCTGTTTCGCCACGGATGCCATCCCGGAATACAGATAGACTGCACGAACGGCATGTCCTACCGCGCCCTCCTGCTGTCTGACCGGCAGGTGGGCCTGGTGATAGAAGTGACGCAGTTCGTCCGGGCGGGCAGTGCCGTTCTCCGGATGCTCCCTGTCGAAATAATAGGGTCTTGTACCACGCGCGTCGAGAAAGAATTCTGCCAGTTTCAGGTAGCGGTCTTCCCCGGTGACCTCATACAGGCGCATCAGGGCCATCTCCGCGATCTCATGGCCGGGGTAACCGTGACACTTCCCTTCCTCCGGGCCGAAGGTCTCACAGACGAAGTCAGCATAGCGGCAGGCGGTCCTCAGCAGGCGGTCCTTGCCGGTTGCATCATAGTAAGCCACAGCGCCCTCGATCAGATGCCCCAGGCAATAGAGCTCATGATGGTCTCTCAGATTGGTGAAGATCTTGTCTGTGCCGCCCAGGATATAGAGGGTGTCCAGATAACCGTTTTCCAGCTGAGCACTGCAGACGATCTCAATGGCCTCGTCTGCGATGGCCTCCAGCTGCGGATCCGGATGCTGGGTGAGTGAGTAGCCTACCGCCTCGATCCACTTGTAGAAATCACTGTCCTGAAACACAAAGCCGTAGAAGTCCTCGTCCGGATGCTGCGGGTCCTTTGGCTGGAAAAACCAGCCGTTTTTGGAAAAGGAAGGCTCCCGAAAGGCACTGCCCTGTGACTTTCTCAGCGCATTCTTCTTCACAGCAGTCTTGAAGTTGTGCATACAATAGCTGGGAGCGGCACCGGGTACCCGGTCGTTCAGCGCTTCCCACTGATAAGGTATTACCTCTCTGCGGACCAGTTCCATCTCTTTGGTCCAGAATCCGTCCTGAATCTGAATCTCCCTGAGGGACAGGGGATGACTTTGACAATTGTTCTCCATAGAAAACCTCCCGTAGCTACACTGTCGTGATTTATTTTGAAAAGAATAGCATGGTTTCCCTGCACGCTCCATTGTCACAAAGGAAGATAAGATGTATAATATGGAAAGGATATTCCAAATTTATCTGCGGACTGGAGGAGTTTTCATGGTTCTTCTGGAAAAGATGGCACCCAGAGAGGTGAACAGCTGCAACTATATTACCTCGGTGAACGGCAATCTCCATCCCGACCGGGTGATGAGAGAGCATGATTTTTTGTATATTTTGGAAGGCGAGTGGGAGATCTGGGAGGATGGAACGTGCTACCATATGCACACCGATGATCTGCTGATCCTAAAGGCAGGGGCCCATCACTATGGTACGAAGCCCTGCAACCCGGGCAACCGGCATATGTATTTTCATGTACTCCCTACCCCGGCGGAGCTTCATTCCGTGGAGGCAGACACAGCGGCGCTCCCCAGCCTGATCCACTGCGGCGGCACTCCCCAGGTGCGAAGATACTTTCAGGATCTGATCGCCGTGTATTGGTCCGGGGGAGAACAGAGAGCGGCGCAGCTCTCTCTGCTCACCAATCTGATCCTCAATACCCTGTTGGAGATCTGTGCCTCTTCCGCCCAGGGAATTGCCGGGGACCCGCTGGTTGAGCAGGTCTGCAGGAGACTGCGCAGTACCCCTCAGAAAATGTTTACCGCGTCAGAGATGGCTGATGAGATGTTCGTCTGCGCCAGAACACTGAACAACCGCTTTCAGAAGGCTCTGGGTCAGACCTTCCATACGTATCAGACGGAGCTGAAGCTTAGGATGGTGCAGCAGTATCTGCGGTGTCAGCCCAAGGCTGCCTTGTCGGAGGCTGCGGAGAATTTCGGGTTCTGCGATGAATTCCATCTGAGTCATGCCTTTAAAAATAAATTCGGGATCAGTCCCTCCCGGTACAGAGTGCTGGGCGAGAGCACAGATGCCCGGAAAACATCAAAAAGAATGGACGAGAGAGAAAGGGGATAGTATAATAGAAGAAAATCCGGTACCTGTTACAGGAGGAGAAGGGGGTTACTATGAAGAAGGAGTCAGGGACACGTTACACAAGACAGGAGCGAGACGCTCTGCGCAGTGCATTGGCGGCGAGACAGCAGGTGATCAAGGAGCAAAAACTCCCTGTCATCGTGATGGTAGACGGGTGGAGTGCTGCCGGCAAGGGCAGTGCCATCTCCAGTACGATCCGACTGATGGATCCCAGATTTTTCAAGGTCTACAATATGGACAAGATCACGGAAGATGAGTGGAGGAGACCCTTTCTGTATCGCTATGCCGTGAAAATGCCGGGGCAGGGGCAGGTAGCCTTTTTTGACGGCAGCTATCTGGATGAGGCAGTGAAGGACTATCTGTCGGGGCTGACGAACCGAAAGGAATTCGAGAGGACCCTGAAAAGCATCCGTGACTACGAGAGAAGCATGACGGACAATGGTTATCTGATCATCAAGATTTTTCTGAACGTTGACAAAAAGACCCAGAAGAAGCGTCTGAAAGCCCTGCAGGAGAGCAAGAACACGGCCTGGCGTGTGGTGGATGAGGATCTGTGGCAGAATGAAAACTATGAGACCTTTGCCACTGCCTATCAGGAGGCCAGAACCGCCACGGAGACCTCCGATTGCCCATGGCATGTGGTGGAGGTAGGCAACGAGAAGGATATGGAGGGGGACCTTTTGTCCATCATTACCCATGCCATTGACGGCCGTCTGGCTGAGATCGGGGAGAAGGGCAGAGACCGCAGACCGGTGAAAAATCCTTTCGCATTGACGAAGATCAAACCTCTTGCGAAGGTGAAGCTGGAGGGAAAGGCGGTACCCGAGGCAGAGTACAGAAAGGAGCTGGAGCAGCTGCAGAAGAAGCTGTCCAAGCTTCACTATAAGCTGTATCGGAAGAAGATTCCCATGGTCATTGCCTATGAGGGCTGGGATGCCGCCGGTAAAGGGGGCAATATCAAGCGCGTGGCTTCCGCCCTGGACTGCAGAGGCTATGAGGTATTCCCGATTGCCAGTCCCACACCGGAGGAGAAGTCCAGACACTTCCTGTGGCGGTTCTGGAATCGCCTGCCGAAGACCGGGCATATCGCTATTTTTGACCGTACCTGGTATGGCCGGGTGATGGTGGAGCGGCTGGAAGGATACTGCAGTGAGAACGACTGGCAGCGGGCCTACAATGAGATCAATGAGTTCGAGCGGGATCTCACGGACGCAGGCACCATCCTTGTGAAATTCTGGGTGCAGATCGACAAAGACACTCAGCTGCAGCGCTTCACGGAGCGTCAGAATACCCCGGAGAAGCAGTGGAAGATCACAGATGAGGACTGGAGAAATCGCGAGAAGTGGGATCTCTATGAGACAGCCATCGACGAGATGCTGCAGAAGACCAACACAGAGTTTGCACCTTGGACCATCCTGGAATCCAACGATAAGTACTACGCAAGAATCAAGGCATTGAAGGTGATCATAGGAGCGATCGAAGAGAAGCTGAAGGAGAAGACGAAGGAATAGGAGCAACATGGAACGTAAGAGAAAGTATGATCGTCTGCCGGCGGAGCTGGAGCAGAGAATCCTGCAGGACAGACAGGCGCACGCAGAGAATCCCTTCGCCTGCAGAGACGAGGATTGCCTGAGGAGGCAGAAGCTGGAGAAGGATCAGGCCACCCTGGTTCGCCCTGCTTTTGTCCGGGATATCGAAAAGATCGTCAATACTCCCTACTATCCCAGGTATGCGGACAAGACCCAGGTGTTTTCGTTGAAGAAAAATGATGATATCTCCAGGCGCTTCTTTCATGTGCAATTGGTGGCCCGCATCGCAAAGAATCTGGGACGCCTTCTGAATCTGAATCTGGACCTGATCGAGGCCATTGCACTGGGGCATGACATGGGGCACACGCCCTTCGGACATGCCGGGGAGAAGATTCTGGGCGGGCTCTACCACGGGCAGACCGGCCGGTATTTCAATCACAACATACAAAGCGCCAGGATACTGGATACCATCTTCTCAGTGAATGCAAGTCTGCAGACCCTGGATGGCATCATCTGCCATAACGGGGAGACGGAGCAGGAGAAGTATTACCCACAGCCCTGCCGGGGCTTCGAGGACTTTGACGAGAAGATGAGGCTTGGTCTTTGCGAGGAAAAGGGAATTCTGAAATTGGTGCCCTGCACCCTGGAGGGGTGTGTGGTCCGCATCTCGGATATCATCGCTTATCTCGGCAAGGACAGGCAGGATGCCATCAAGATCGGTGCCGTCAGCGGGTATGACAGGTTTGAGGATGGGCTGATCGGCAGTACCAATGCGGAGATCATCAACAACGTGACCGTGAATCTGGTGGAGAACAGCTATGGGAAGAATGCTTTGATCATGAGCCCGGACTATTATCGGGAGTTTTCGGAGATGAAGAAGGAAAATTAAGAGTTGATCTATCTGGATGACGAGCGGGCAAAAATCTTTGACCGGCAGATCGCACCTATGTTTGAGGCACTGTATTTCAGACTGCTGAAGGATCTGACGGAGGGAAAGAAGGATTCGGTGATCTTTACCCATCATCTGCGGTATGTGGCGGAGCGGGGAAAATACTACCCCCATCTGACGCCCTACGAAGAACAGGCTCCGGATGATATCGTGACGGATTACATTGCCAGTATGACGGACGACTATCTGATCGATCTGTATCGCTATCTGTTCCCCAAGGGAAAGTATGATGTGAAGTACCAGGGCTACTTCGAGTGAGGAATCGTTATCAAAATCTTAAGAAAAAAAGAAAGTCTTTTGACAAAAAATGTTGTATAATAGTGAGCGCATAAGAAAAACAAGCGGCTGCAGAGCAGACATTTGTTTTTCTTGCGCAATTTGCGAACGAATATTCTGTGAAGCGTAAATGTGAAGCGCGACAGCGCGGATTCGTGAGCTGAAAAAAGCATAAGAAAAAAGAAATGAGGTTTTCAAATGAAGAAGAGATTAGTCGTACTGCTTGCACTGTTGTCAGCTGCAATGCTTGTCACCGGATGCGGTGAGGGAGAAGGAGAGGTCTCCAAGAAGCCGGAGATCGGCAGCCTGAATCCCATCCCCATGAATCCTTCCCAGGATTCCTCCTCCGAGGATGAAGCATCCGCTGAGGAGTCAGGCTCTGCTGAGGAGAGTGCACCTGAGAGCCAGATGCCGGAGGAGATCCCGGAGGGAATGGTTCGGAGTGAACTGACCGGTGAGTGGATCAGAGAAGAGATCAAGGATCAGCGTCCCATCGCAGTGATGGTAGATAATGAGAGCATTGCGCTGGATCATTACGGCGTGAACAGCGCGGATGTGGTCTATGAGATCATGAACAGTACCGCCAACGGCCGCATTACCAGACTGATGTGTATCGTCAAGGACTATGAGAAGATCGAGCAGTTCGGAAGCATACGAAGCGTACGTCCCACCAACTTCATGCTGGCTGCAGAGTACAATGCGATCCTGGTGCATGACGGCGGTCCCTTCTATATCGACGAGTACCTGAAGAAGGACTACAGCAACAATCTGAGCGGCGGCTTTGCCAGATTCTCCAATGGCAAGAAGCAGGAGTACACAGAATATGTCACTTATGAGGATTACAAGAATCCTACCACCGGCAAGAGCTACCAGGGTCTGAAGAAGCGTCTGGAGGCGACCAAGTTCAGCAAGACCTATAATAAATATTATCCCGGTGAGCACTTCAACTTCGATTACAGTGGTGTGAAACTGGATGTGGAACCGAATGCGAACACCATCGAGCTTCCCTTCCCTCATAATAAGTCCAAGCTGTACTACAATGAGGATGAGAAGGTATATGAGTATTATGAATACGGCAAGGCCCATGTGGACCCGTTGGATGACAACAATATCACCTCCTTCAAGAACGTGATCATCCAGAAATGCTCCTTCTGTCAGCTGGATCAGAACGGTTATATGATCTATAACTGCATCGGCGAGGGCGAGGGCTATTACTGTACAGAGGGAAAAGCAATCCCCATTACCTGGTATAAGGGGTCGGAAAGCGGACTGACCGTCTTCAAGAACCAGAAGACCGGCGAGGAGATCACCATGAATGTGGGAAAAACTTATATCACCCTTGTTCCGGATGACAACTGGAATGAAATGAAGATTCTAAAATAGCGGAGGAATTTGCAATGGATTTCAGACAGAGATTACAGAGTATCTGTGACAGGGCAGTGGCAGATTGCCTTGTGGCAGGGGTGAATCTGTTGGTAGTCAAGGATGGCAGGGAGATCGTCTACCTGCAGTCCGGCGAAGCAGATCGGGACACCCATGAACCGCTGCAGCGGGACAGCATCTTCCGGCTCTACTCTCAGACCAAACCGGTGACTGCCGTTGCCGCAGGGATCCTGATGGAGCGTGGCCAGATCGATCTGTGTCAGAACGTCTCGGATTTTTTGCCCGCATACAAGGATCTCACCGTCTGCACTGCAGACGGCAGGACGAAGAAGGCGGAGAGGCCTCTTTTAGTCCATCATCTGATGAATATGACCTCCGGTTTGTCCTATCCCGGTGACAGCAATGGCTCGGACAGAGGATCCGCTGTGGTGTTTGACGAGGCGGTGAGAAGACTTCGCACCGATCATGAGATGAGCACCTGCGAACTGGCGGAGAGACTGGCGGAGTACCCACTGGCCTACGAGCCGGGTACCTCCTGGCAGTACGGCACCTCTGCAGATGTGCTGGGGGCCGTCATTGAGAAGGCAGCGGGAATGCCTCTGAGCGACTTTATGGAGCAGGAGATCTTTGCTCCTCTGGGAATGAGGGATACCGCCTTCTATGTTCCTGCAGACAAGCAGCCCAGGCTTGCCAAGGTATACGAGACGGTCTATCGCCCTGATGGAAATACGATGATCCCTTATCTGGGGGACAATCTGGCGATCAACAATCGCTGTGACAGGCTGCCGGCCTTCCAGTCCGGCGGTGCGGGACTGATGTCCACCCTGGACGACTATCAGAAGTTTGCCGCCATGCTGCTAAACGGCGGTACCTATCAGGGTGCCGAGATTCTTTCGCCCGGAATGACCAAATATCTGACCACCGGAGACCTGTCTGCAGAGCAGCAGAAGGGCTTTGATCAGTGGATCGGCCTGTGCGGTCACACCTACGCCAACCTGATGCGGGTGTGCAGTCATCCGTCCGGAGCGGCGATGCTGGCTCAGCAGGGTGAGTACGGCTGGGATGGCTGGCTTGGAATGTACTTTGCCAATTTCCCCGGGGAGAACATGACCATTCTGATGGGAACCCAGAAGAGGGATGCCGGAACCTTTACCCTGACAAGGAGCTTACGCAATGTGATTCTGGCGAAGTTGTGTAACCGGTGATCTTTCAAAAGTAAATAACGCAGACAAGGCGAAACCTCTGCGCTCCCGGCTTGGGACGGGAGAGGGTTTCGCCTTTTTTCTTTCTGTTCTTTTCTATGCTGTCTCAAAAATACCTACGGTTTGCTCCGCGCTTTGTGCTCCCCGCAAATATAAAATAAATCTAAAAAATTAAACATAAAGAATAAATAATAAAATAAACTATTTACTTTTAATGTGAAACGTGGTATTGTTTCAATCAAGAGCAATGGTGCTCGATTTTCAATGATTTGAATGGAAAAGAAAGGAAATAGAACATTATGGGAAAGACAATTGAGTTGAAGGATGAGGTGTACAGAAGACTGCAGGCGGCTGCATTTCTGACAGGAGAGAAGGAAGAGGATGTAGTGGAGAGGCTGGTGCTGGACTTTGCGAAGAATATCTTCACCAGTGAAGCACTTGCAGACAAGGAAGCGGCCCGCAGAGATGCGGAGGCCATTGAGAGCGGCAAGGTGAAGAACCGCATTGCCCTGTGGGCGAAGCGTCCGGAGCAGATGAACCATCGGATCATCCAGAGCTTTTTCGTCTGTGAGGAGAACGGTCAGGCACCCAAGGATGCCATGAGAGTGTATTTTGTGGGCGCCGGTTACGGCAACGACTGGCAGTTTGACAATAATTTCTCCACCATGTGTACAGAGGAAGGCCAGTCCAACGGCAAGGTGTTTGCCTGCGATGGCCTGGTTGTAAAGCTGGAGGAGGCGAACAAGGAGTATGTGGAGGAGTACAGAGAGGCATTCCTGGAGGTTCTGCCGGAGGATGTGGATGCTCTGAGAGAGAAGGCTCTCTACGAGATCGATGCCCAGAGACAGAAGGCCAGATTCATCTATTGGTTCAAGTCGCTGAAGAACAACGGAAGACCCTATAACCGCATCACCATCAGCAGCTACGCCGGACGTCTGGAGAAGATCTGTGCCGATGCCGCATTTGAACAGGTACCGGTGGATAATCTGTTCACCATTACCGATCTGAACGTGTTCCTGGAGATCAGAGATCAGATGCAGGCCTGTGAGGGCTATGCACAGTGGGATGAGAAGACCCACAACGGAATCTCTGCTGCACTGAGCAAATATGAGGACTTCCTTTCCGCCTGCGAACTGGGAGAGATCCAGGGAGGCTGTTCCGATGCCCAGAGACATAAGTGGACCTTCGAGGAGGATCTGGCGTGCTGCAAGGATTTCCTGGACAAATATGTCGTACAGAAGAGCGGTGCCGCAGTGTCTTCCCTGGTGGAGAAGATCTCCGAGGAGATGCCTGAGGTAAATCAGGAGTCCATCCGTATGAAGGTGCAGTCCATCAAGGGGCTCTGCAGTGAGTACCAGCTGGCTGCCTCCGCACAGATCAAGAAGCTGAGCAAGTATTCCACCCAGTGTGAGAGGGCATTCAAGGCTGCAATGGAGGAGCTTGGCCTCGGCAGCAAGAAGAAGGAGACCACCGGAGAAGAAGCTGCCGCAGAAGAGACTGCAGCTGAGGAGCCCGCAGCTGAGGAGA